>CAJZJP010000114.1:0-2501 GCA_916050095.1 uncultured Atopobium sp. | reverse complement strand
GCAACGCCAAAGCCAATCTCAAACATCATAATAATGTTGAGATAATCGCTTGCTTCGTTAATGGTTCCTGCAAACTCCTGCGACTGACCAATCATCCAACCAATTGCAGTGTTCAAAATAATAAAGTAGCAGAACAGCATACCCAAGAAGAACAAGGTAATCATGGCTGCCACGGTAGGAACAACCCACTTGCGCTCTTTAGCGTTAAGCGCAGGCAAGAAGAAAGCCATAATCTCCCAGATGATAATAGGTGTGCAGATAATCACCGAGAAGAAGAAAGCTACCTTAAACCTGATACTAAAGCCGCCAAGGACCGAGATAACCGTAAGCTTACCATCGGTCAAAAACTCCCTGATAGGGTCAATCAAAATCTCAATTAGTGCAGGCGTTGCAAAGTAAATAATGATTGCGGTAACAAAAAGCGAAACCACCACAATGGTCACGCGGCGACGGAGTTCTCCCAGGTGATCAAAAAGTGGCATACGAGCTGGAGTAATAGGCATTACACACGAAAGCTGGACTTATGCGTCCTGGCTTTCTCCCTCCTCTCCAGCAACTTCTTCTTTCTTGTCTTCTGCCATAGAGCGAGAAGAACGTGCAGATCCAAGGTTATAGAGGTCTTTTGCAGATGGAGCTGCAGCAGGAGTTTCTTCTGCAGCCTTAGGTGCCACGTGCTCAGTTACCTCTGTAGAATCATCGGAGAAAGCAATAGAAGACGTAGCTTGTGGTGAAGCAGCAGGCGCTTCTTCAGCAGAAGCGGCCTCCGCCTGCTCAGCCTCCTGGGTCTGCTCAGCTTGCTTATTCTGCTCAGCCGCCTCAGCAGCAGCTTTCTCAGCTGCCTCGCGCTCCTCCTTGAGGCGAGCACGACGCTCAGCAAAGGTCTCCTGATGGTCAGTATCCTCGCGGTCAGCATCAGATGCAGCATTTTTGAGCTGCTCGGAGCGCTTGGGCTTCTCGTGAAGTGCATCCGCCGCAGGGTCAAGTAAGTCTGCACGGACGACTTTATTAAAGCCTTCTTGCGCATTCTGGAACTGTCTAAGAGCACGGCCAAGCGTGCGACCCATACCAGGTAATTTATCAGGACCAAATACTAAAAATGCAAAGAGCAAAATTAGTACGAGCTCTGTTTCTCCAATGCCAAACACAAGCAATACCTTTCTGGAACAAACATAAACAAGCTCTTTGAACCGTTTCTCAAAGAGCTTGCAAGTTACCAAACCTACTTGCGAACGTTAAGGTCTTTATCAACCCCAAGAAGCGTAAAGACACGCTCCACGTTTTTCTGAGGATTTGCAACAACAAGCACAGAACCACTCTCTTGTGCTCGATGTGCGGCACCCACTAAAACGCCAATGCCCGTCGAATCAATATAAGCTACCTCAGCAAAATCAGCTTCAACTTCTTTTGCTCCATCGGCGAGCGCGGTATCCAAAGCATCGCGAAGCTCAGAGGCGTTTGATACGTCTACCTCGCCCTCAATGCGAATAATGGCCTTTTCATCTGTAATTTCAGAGCTTATCTCTAGTGCCATAACTCCTCCTTACTTAGTGTTATTTGAAGAGGTAGAGGTGTTTCCGTTTAATGCATCAAGAACTTTCTGTGCATTATCCCTCACACCGGCGCTATTATCGGAATCTTTCTCAATTGCCTTCTGCAGTGCCTCTTTTGCAAGATCTACTTGATCAGTAACACGATACATCATTCCCAAATTAAGCCAACCGTTAGCATAGTCTGGAGAGCGATCTGTTACTGCCTTAAGCGCCTCAACGGCACCCGTTTGGTCTCCTGCATAGAACTGCGCAATAGCCCTATCAACACGAACCTCATCAGAATCATTTGAAGCAAGATACGTATCGTACTCGGCAATTGCCTTGTTGATCAGCTGTAAAGACTGCTTCTGAACAGAGTCATCTTGAGAGGAGCTCTTAAGTGCCATTCCCCAGCCTAGATACGTACGAGCCAAATCAAGATGTGCTGGTAGATTATCTGGATTGGACTGAATAGCAGACTCTTTTTCTTCTGCCTGTTTCTGATAGACCTGGTTAATAGCCTCAGGAGAATTCTGCTGAGTCTGATTCTGCTTTTGAGAGTTAGAGAAAATGCTGGCCAGGGAAGGCAACATCATAGAAATAGCAATAAAGAGCGAGAATACTCCAATAGCAATCTTCATGCCTGTAGAAGGACCTGGTTTTTTAGGAGCCTCATCGGGCTTGCGGTCCTTTGCCTTCTTTTTTGCGGTCTGGTTTGCCATAGCAACCAGCTCTTTTTCTGCCTTCTGTTCTGGTGTAAGTTCTGGCTTTGAAGTATTAGTTGGCATTCAACATCCAATCGCTTTTTCTAAACATAGTTAATCAAGATACGGCAGAATTGGCTTACTTTCAAAGTAAATACCAAAGTTACACAAGCTATCCCCAGACGCTCTGACCACGATCAACTTTTGCTAGTCGAGCACTTACCTGTTTAACAGCAACAATAAAGACATCAAGCGCTGCATCAAGCTC
>CAJZJP010000113.1:0-2544 GCA_916050095.1 uncultured Atopobium sp. | reverse complement strand
CAGCTTACGAGCAGTGACTTCTTAGACTTAAGCGTGTGCAAAACCTCAGTTTCTGCCTGCCTAAAAAGCTCTTCACCGTCATCTTCGTAGATTTCTGCCAGTGATTTACCTGCTATACGCTCTGCTAGGCGATCGGTGTCAACATAACGGCGGTGAAACAGCTCGCCCAAATTACGTGCGAGCGTAGACTTTCCGGCACCCAGAAAGCCTACAAAAAAGATATGATCACAGCCCTCATGTACAACGTATCTTGAATCGCGAAGCTCCATACTCCTCCAGCCTTTCAAGATGATTCTATCATCGAGTTGGAGCAAGTAAACTAAAGCCGTCTTGTTATGACGTAAAAGTTACATTTTTTAAAATGCGGCGCTCGACGTGACGAATGATATTGGTGTACCAAAGATCCTCATTGGACTGCGGCTTTACTAAAATAGTTGAAACACCAGCCAAATTACCTGCAATAACATCGGTAAAAATCTGGTCTCCCACCATCACGGTTTGCTTTTTAGTTGCCGAGAAACGCTTCATAGCAGCAGTTAGCGCGCGAGGAAGCGGCTTACACGCAAAGCCCTCTCCTTCAATTCCCAGCTCGTGAGCGCTACGCTGGACCTCATTGAGATGAATGTTATTGGAGATGAGGCAGAGCGTTAATCCAGCCGCATGAGCCTTCTCAAACCAGGCAGAAACCTCTGGCGGCACCATCTTGGTGTCTCGGGGTACACAGGTATTATCGCGATCTAGGAGCACAAGTTTAATCCCCTGCTGAACCAAATCCTCTATTGAGATGTATTCAACAGCAGAAACGTAGTGTGTTGCTTTGATCAAACTCATGCCACACCAACTATTGCTTGCTTGCGGCTTCACGCTCGCGTGCATTTTCAATAGCCTGCTGATGCTCGTCGTACGTCTCTGAGAAGACGTGCTCATCCGAGGTAATCCAGAAGTAGTAATAATTGGTTGCTGCTGGATCCATAGCCGCCTTAATAGAGGCATAACCTGGGGAGCAAATAGGCGTAGGAGTCAAACCCTTAAACGCATATGTGTTGTATGGGTCGCTTGTCATTGAGCTGAGCTCTTCTGCAGTAGCTTCCCTACCCAGAGAATAAGCAAGGGTAGCGTCACTTTGCAGATACATATCATCGTACAGGCGGTTGTAGAAGACAGATGCAACCTTAGGACGGTCATCATCAGTCAGGGCTTCTCGCTCAATAATCGATGCCATGATAATGATTTGCTCGTTAGTAAGATTCAAGTTGTAACGCTTATTGAGCGTAATGCGGGCGGCATCCAGGTTAAGATCAGCTGTCTCCGTCTCAAACTGATCAAGCATGGCACGGATGACCGTATCGGCAGTTACATTGCTTTCTGTAAAGGTATAGGTCTTGGGGAACAAGTAGCCTTCAAGAGAATCATTAGCATCTACCGCACCAGCAAGGAACGGATAGTCAGCAACATAATTGGATGCTTTTGCCTGATTCAAGAAATCATCGCGAGAAATACCAAAGTAGTCCTGAACCAAATCCGCAACCTGAGAAACGGTATAACCTTCTGGTACGACAAAGCCACTACCAGGAGCATTAGGGCCAGAAATAAGCAGGTGAACGATGTCTGCTGGCTTGGTACCAGTGGTAATAACATAGATACCGCTCTTGATTTTCTGCTCAGCATCCTGACGCTTTACCTGATTTAAGAACTCGCTCTTAGTTGCAATAATCTTGTTCTCAAAAAGAATCTTTGCGACTTCCTGCGCACCAGCGCCATCTGGAATAGTAACGGTAACTTGCTGACCAGCGGTAATTTCTTGCGTATCGGAATTAGCGCGAGAAAGCTCTGGAAGCGCCACTTTCCATACAAAGATGCCAAGAGCCGCAACCATGATAAAAGCGATAAGTGCCGCAAAAATACGAGAACGCTTTGAAGCCTTCTTATCTCTATGTTTTACCTGCTTGTTCTTTGCCATATGAGTGACTTGAGCGCTTCTTGAAGAAAGCTTGCCACCGGTAAGTGCAGGTAGCGATCCTGTAGCCTCAACTGAAGGCTGCGTGATCTGTTCCTGCTGAGCCTGTCCTTCTGGTACAGGAGAAGAAAAATGTGCGCCCTGACGACGCGGAGAAGAACCATTGGATAGGGTGGGCATTTAGTCTCCCTTATTCATCTGTGCATCAAGCCATGATTGCAAAAAGAGCGAAGCAGCAACCATGTCAACTTTTCCACGCATGGCTTTTTCAGATAAACCTTGCGCTCGAAGGATCTTCTTCGCTTCCGCAGAAGAAAGTCTTTCGTCAGTAAATTCTAATGGAAGTTGGCAGTTCTTCGCAATTTGCTCAGCTTGAGTGGTAATTTTTTGGGCCTGTGGTCCATCTTCGCCGGCGAGCGTTTTAGGACGACCACACAAAAGCAGTTCTGGCTCCCAATCTTCAAGCACAGCTTTAAACGTGCGTGCATGTGAGAGCACCTCTTGCGCAGGAAGCACGCAAACAGGTGACGCAATAGCACCATCGGGGTCACTTACAGCAACCCCGATGCGAACTTCACCAATATCTA
>CAJZJP010000112.1:0-2556 GCA_916050095.1 uncultured Atopobium sp. | reverse complement strand
TCGGAGTATTTGTTTTTATCGCTTATATTCCACAAATTATTGCAAATCTACAGGGAGTAAAGGCTCAACCTTTTCAACCGCTATTTGCAGCAGTTTCTTGTCTCATTTGGGTCATTTATGGTTGGACTAAAGAGCCTAAAAAGGACTGGATTCTCATTATTCCAAATACTGCTGGTGTAATTTTAGGCGGATTAACATTCCTCACCGCTTTATAGTGATTAAGCAGCAAGTTTAATTTAGAAATCCGACAGCACCTAATGGTGTTGTCGGATTTTAATTAACACGCATCTCACCTCTGTAGCCATTCTTGACACTTTTTTCGTTCTACATCATAAACAAACTCAACAAACTAATTCTTAGACACCCATCCCCGGAAAGCCAATCTGTCGCAGCGCCTCATACAGCACAATGGCGGCAGCGTTTGAAACGTTAAGCGCACTGACCGAGAACTCGTTAGGGTCAATGAAGTTTCCGCAGATATCCTGCCGCAAAAGCGCTGGATGAGCGTATTGGTCATCACCGTCAAGTGCATCGTGCTTTTGACTCCAGTCCTCACGATTAACCAGGCTGGCGGAGTCTTGCAACATTGGGATTCTCTCGCACTCGTCAGCATGCTGGGCCAGGAGTTCCTCGGATAATCCCAAGCTTTCTTTGCCAAAGATAAGGTAATCCCCATCGCGATACGTTGCCTGCGTATAGGTCTTCTTAGCTTTCTTAGTCAGAAAATGTAGTGGAGATCTACTGGTTGCGGAGGTGCCGTCGACCGTGGAGACAGCGTCGTGTGCAGCGTCCCCAGCAGGTGCGCCAGATGCTTGGGCTAGACCGTTCTTCTCCAGAAATTAGTCCCAGTTATCGTAGACAGAAACGTTAAGGCTTTGCCAGTAGGCCATTCCTGCTCGCTTAAGGCTTTTGTCATCAAGCGAGAAACCCAACGGGCCTACCAAATGCAGATGAGTTCCGCTCACCACGCAGGTACGGCCAATGTTTCCCGTATTTGCGGGAATCTCGGGCTCTACCAGTACAACGTTGAGCATAGGTTATGCCAGAACAAAGCTGGTCAGGAATGCAATAAGTCCGCCGAGTGCCATAGTAGCTGGCAGCGTCACAAACCAAGCGGCAATAATCTTGCGCGCAACACCCCAGCGCACGGAGCTGCGACGACGAGCAGATCCTGCGCCCATGATAGATGTGGTGATGACCTGCGTAGTGGAAACTGGTGCGCCAAGAGCGGTCATGATCTCGATTGCAACGGTTGAGCTTGTCTCCGCAACAAAACCGATGACAGGATTGAGCTTGGTGACACCATCGCCAACGGTACGCATAATGCGGCCGCCGCCAATGGAGGTGCCCAATGCCATGGTGGTAGCGCAGAGTAGTTTGACCCACAGAGGGATGCCGTTAGAAGGGTCGTGAAGACCGGCAGTAACCAGGGCCAACGTGATGATTCCCATAGTCTTCTGAGCATCATTATTACCGTGGCTGTATGCCATAAAGGCAGCTGAAAGCACCTGAAGACGGTGGAAGAGACCATTTGCCTTTTTAGGTGGCCAATCAGCAAAGATCTCAAATACCAGCTTCATAATAAAGTAGCCCAGGGCCATACCAATAAGTGGCGAGGTAAACAGAGGAATGACAACTTTCTCTAGGACACCCGCCCAAAGAATGTGACCTGTGCTGCCGGTAAAAACGATGGTTGCACCAATAAGGCTGCCAATGAGCGCGTGCGAAGACGAACTTGGGATTGAGAACCACCAGGTAAAGAGGTCCCAAATAATGGCACCCATCAGTGCAGCAAAAATAACGTAGAGCTGTAGCTGAATATCAACCAGACCAGACGCAATGGTCATAGCAACTTTCTCGCTCATAAGCGCGCCGATAAAGTTCATGATAGCTGACATGATAATTGCTGTGCGTAGAGGCAAAGCCTTGGTATACACCGTAGTTGCAATAGCATTTGCGGTGTCGTGAAAGCCATTAATGAACTCAAATACTAGTGCGGAAACAAGTACCGCAATAAGCAAGATGCTAGCCATTTTTCACGATAACATTCTGAACGGCGTTTGCAACATGCTTGCAAGCGTCAAGAGTAGACTCAAGTCTATCCAAAAGGCTCTTCCACTTGAGAACCTCAATCGGATCATCAACGTTTCTGAAAATAGAGCTCAGGGCGTTACGATAAACAACATCACCCTGGTCCTCATACTCATTTGCAGAGCGTGTATGGCGAATGACCGAGTCATCCTTGTGATAATCAGGGAGACGATCAAAGGCCTTTTGCAGCTCCTCTGATGCAAACAGAATCAGATGTGCCACCTGAACTGCCTCTGGACGCATTTCTTTGATGTCATACATGCTGAGGTGTGCAGAGACGCTCTCAATACCATCTGCAATCTCGTCCATTAGCAGAGCAAGACGCGAGATATCCTCGCGATCAAATGGCGTGATAAAGGATGTGTTGAGGGTGGAAATAATCTTTCCTACCTGGTCATCGCAGAGTGTCTCGTAGTTCTTGATTTGGACTTCATAATCTTCTGAACTTGGGAATGACTCCATATA
>CAJZJP010000111.1:0-2563 GCA_916050095.1 uncultured Atopobium sp. | reverse complement strand
AGCTTGTATTTCTGATTTGTTTCATTGTTTTTTTGCGCAATAATAAAAGCATTATGCGACCGCTGCCGGCCGAACTATGAAACATGTTTCCGTAGTCACCCAGGGTCTACAGCTTTATTTTGGATCGCACAGACGCATACTGTGAGAAATCACAGATTAGGCAAGGAGAGGAAATGGCAAGAAAGTTTAAGTCCATGGATGGTAACAACGCCGCGGCTTACGTGTCGTATGCGTTTACCGAGGTAGCGGGCATTTACCCAATTACCCCATCAAGTCCAATGGCAGACTATGTTGACCAGTGGTCCGCCCAGGGTGTAAAGAACATCTTTGGTACAACCGTCAAGGTTGTCGAGATGCAGTCCGAAGCTGGCGCAGCTGGTGCTGTTCACGGTTCTCTTGGTTCAGGTGCTCTGACCACTACTTACACCGCTTCTCAGGGCCTCTTGCTCATGCTTCCAAACATGTACAAGATTGCCGGCGAGCAGCTCCCTGGTGTTTTCCACGTCAGCGCACGTACCGTTGCAACCCATGCACTGAACATCTTTGGCGATCACTCTGACGTTATGTCCGCTCGCCAGACTGGCTTTGCACTTCTCGCAGAAGGCAACGTCCAGGAGGTTATGGATCTGGCTCCTGTTGCTCACCTCGCAGCAATCAAGGGCAAGGTTCCATTTGTTAACTTCTTCGACGGCTTCCGTACTTCTCACGAGATTCAGAAGGTTGCTGTTTGGGATTATGCTGATCTGGCTGAGATGTGTGATATGGACGCTGTCCAGGCATTCCGCGATCATGCACTGAACCCAGAGCATCCATCAAGCCGTGGTTCCCACGAGAACGGCGATATCTTCTTCCAGCACCGCGAGGCGTGCAACGAGGTTTATAACCAGCTGCCAGCAGTTGTTGAAGACTACATGAACCAGATCAACGCTAAGCTTGGTACTGACTACGGTCTGTTCAATTACTACGGTGCAGAAGACGCTGACCGCGTTGTTATCTGCATGGGTTCCTTCTGCGATACCCTCGAAGAGGTTATCGATTACCTGAACGCTCATGGCGAGAAGGTCGGTCTGGTTAAGGTCCGCCTCTATCGTCCATTCTCTGTAAAGCACTTTGTTGACGTTCTTCCTGAGTCCGTCAAGAAGATTGCTGTTCTCGACCGCACCAAGGAGCCAGGTTCCGTTGGTGAGCCTCTCTACGAAGACGTTGTTTCTTCCCTCTATGAGGCTGGTCGTACAGGTATTAAGGTTGTTGGTGGTCGTTACGGCCTTGGTTCTAAGGACACCCCACCATCATCTGCATTTGCAATCTTTGAGGAGCTCAAGAAGGATGCTCCTCAGCGTGAGTTCACCGTTGGTATTGTCGACGATGTTACTAACCTGTCTCTCCCAGAGGATCCTGAGGCTCCTAACACTGCAGCTGAGGGCACCATTGAGTGCAAGTTCTGGGGTATTGGCGGCGACGGTACCGTTGGTGCTAACAAGAACTCCATCAAGATTATTGGTGACCACACCGATAAATATGTTCAGGCATACTTCCAGTATGACTCCAAGAAGACCGGCGGTATCACCATCAGCCACCTGCGCTTCGGTGATCACAAGATCCGTTCTCCTTACTATGTCACTAAGGCAGACTTTGTTGCATGCCACGTTCCTGCATACATCATCAAGGGCTACAAGATGGTCCGCGACGTCAAGCCTGGCGGTACCTTCCTGGTCAACTGCCAGTGGGATGCAGAGGAGTTTGCACACCACCTGCCAGCAGAGGCAAAGCGCTACATTGCTAAGAACAACATCAACGTTTATCTGATCAATGCAATTGACCTTGCCAAGGAAATTGGTATGGGCAAGCGCACCAACACCATTCTTCAGTCTGCATTCTTTGCTCTTGCAAAGGTTCTCCCAGAGGCAGACGCACTTCAGTACATGAAGGACGCTGCAACTCATTCTTACCTGAAGAAGGGCCAGAACGTCGTCGATATGAACCACAAGGCAATCGACGCTGGCGCTACTGCATTTACTAAGATTGAGATTCCTGCTGATTGGGCTACTGCAGAGGATGCTCCAAGCACAATCACCCTTGAGGGCCGTGAGGCTCTCCTCAAGCAGGTTCGCGACATCATGACTCCAGTCTCTCGTATGGAGGGTGACGCACTTCCTGTTTCCGCATTTAAGAACCACGTTGATGGACAGTTCGAGCTTGGTGCTGCTGCTTATGAGAAGCGTGGCATTGCTGTTGTTGTTCCTGAGTGGAACGTCGAGAAGTGCATCCAGTGTAACCAGTGCGCTTATGTCTGCCCACACGCAGTCATCCGTCCATTCGTCCTTACCGACGAAGAGGTTGCTGCTGCACCAGCACAGTCTCAGTTCAAGGATGCCGTTGGTCCTAAGGCTAAGGGCTACAAGTTTGAGATTGCTATTTCTCAGCTCGACTGCACCGGTTGCTCCAACTGCGTCTACATCTGCCCTGCAGATGCTCTGACCATGAAGCCAATCGAGGAGCAGGAGTCCAAGCAGGAGATCTTTGACTACGCAGTCAACCACGTCTCCGAGAAGACCGAGCTTGT
>CAJZJP010000110.1:0-2620 GCA_916050095.1 uncultured Atopobium sp. | reverse complement strand
CTCAGCATAAAAAAGATGGGTACCGCGTAAATAAACGCAGCTTGCAGAGCTAAAGAGAAAGCCCAAGTTTTTGTGTGGGCAAGCGAGAATACATTAAGCGATGTATGTAGCATAACAACAGCAAGCCCTGCCAAAATGGTAAGAACATCTGCAAAAACAAAGCGCTTCTTAACAGTAGCTGCTTTTGAAGAAACTGTAGCTTTTTCCACGGGCTTCTCCCCAAATCAATCAAACTTCCTCTATGCTTAGTATACGAAAAGTACCAGCAGGAAAGAGGCATCATGGCAAATGTCGTTGACTATCTACACTGGCGCGGCGATCTGACGTTTGAGAATGACCCTTTTAACAACGTTGATAACCTGATTCTTTCAATTCTTTCCTATCTGGGATTTGGTGGGGTCGTTCCTTCTGAGCGCAGCGAGAAACGCGTTCTACTTGGTGACGCCTGCGCAAAGATGCTGGAAAAGCTTAAAGATGATCCGTCTCTTATCACGGGATTTTCTCGCGTTGATGGAACCTTCCTTGAGGCGCTGGTCAACGCTCCCCGCTTTGCCAACATTGAACTTGGTCGCTATGTAGACCGCATTAATGTCGAGAAAAACCTGCAGTTTGCAGCGTTTACCGCCTATCTTCCTACGGGGCAGATGTTTGTTTCTTTTAGAGGAACCGACGGCACCCTGGTTGGCTGGCGAGAAAACCTCAACCTCAGCTTCCAGGTTACGTCCGCTGATAAGTCGGCGGCACTATACCTTGAGAAACGTATTCGCGAACACCTTGCAGCAGGCAATAGTACTACCTGCGCAAACGTTATGGTTGGCGGTCACTCTAAGGGCGGCAACCTTGCGGCATACGCAGCAACAGTCTGCCCTGACGAGCTGCTTGGCACAATTGATCGCATCTGGAGCAACGATGGACCTAATATGTGTCCAGAAATTCTTCCCACCACAGCCCACAAGGTACTTGGAGATAAATACATCAGAATTTTGCCTGAGTTTAGTGTAGTTGGCATGATTTTTGATGATCCTGCTGTTCCAAAGCTCATCGTAAAAAGCTCCGAGACAGGTATGATGGCTCACGACGGCGTTTCATGGCAAGTCTCTCGCAATACCTTTGAGTTTGCTGACGACTTCCAGCCGGAATGTAAAAAGATTAACGAGGCATTTAGCAACTGGTATAAAGAACTCCCACTCTCTGATCGAGAGCACTTTACCAATGAGCTCTTTGACGCCCTCTCTTCAGGCGGAGCAGTCTATTTCAGCGACATTATTAGCTCACCCGCAAACTTACAGCCTGTTGTTGCAGCGCTCACTAAAACAGAAAAGCAAACCAAAGAGATCTTCTTTGACCTCCTTAGTTCGCTTGTCAATGCATCCGCAACATCTTTGATTGAAAACATTACCGAGTCATCGCAGATCTCTCAGATTACCTCTGCTATCTCGGAAAGTTTTGCCAAGCTTGATAAAGCCCAAAAGGAACTTAGGAAAGGTTCTCCTTCTTCAGACCAGTAAGGCTAATCACAATTGAAGAGACAATTGAGATAACTATTGATCCCAGGATAGCGGTGCCTAAAGAATCAATAGCAACGCCCGCATGCAGCAAATTCCTAGAAATAAAACTTGAAAGCTCAAGCATAAAAGCATTAATAAAGAGCGAGAAAATACCTAGAGTCAGCACATTAATAGGCAATGAGAGTAGCTTAACAACAGGCTTAATGCCCGTATTGACTGCTGCGAGTACTAACGAGAACAGAATAGGACCTGCCCACGAGCCTCCCACAATAGTTAGACCTGGAATTAAGGTGCAGGCCACCAACGTAGCAACAGTAGTTACAAGCCATGTTGCAACAAATGTCATACTAACCTCTCTTTGAAAAAAGCCCGGCAGAGCCGGGCTTAACGTGCACTTTTATGTAAGTTAGAAACTTACTCGCCGAAGCCGCTGTCAACAAGAGCAACGAGAGCGTCAAGGGCTGCCTGCTCGTCAGCGCCGTCGCATGCAATCTCAATCTTGGTGCCAGTACCAAGGCCAGCAGCAAGAATCATCATGATGGACTTAGCGTTAACTGGTGCGGAGTCCTTGTCAACATTCTTGATGGTGACGTTGCTCTCAAACTTCTTTGCCTCAGAAACAAAGACGGATGCTGGACGAGCGTGAAGACCAGTTGCATTGATGATAGTAGTCTGCTTTGAAACCATAAGTGGACTCCCCTTCCGGAAACCAAAAATCTACTCGAGAGTTATTCTCGATTAATCGTTACTATCGTAACAAAACATAACGTATTATATCCAATCTTATTTCCAGAAAGAACCAAATTAGACTATGATTTGCTCAAAAACAGGGTAAAAATAAAAAGTCGGAACTCTTGTAGGAGGTTCACCATGGCTGAAAACGATATCCAAAACTCAAAACCTGAGGAATTGGACACGATAGATACTCAAGTAACCACTTCTAATGAGCAGAATGAGTCTGCAGACACACCTGAAGTCAGCAAGTCCCAGGACATTCAAAAGATTGCCAAAGACACTACTCAGGTTGTAGCAAAAGGCGTAAGCAGTGCGTTTGAGAGCGCCACAACCGCTGTTGCAGAAGGTTTCCAGGCTACCAAAGAAGTCCACAACGC
>CAJZJP010000109.1:0-2636 GCA_916050095.1 uncultured Atopobium sp. | reverse complement strand
ACGTCTGAAACTCTCTTGTTTGAAAGAGAGCTACGAGCGTTACTCAACACCTCTAAAGCATTTTTGAGCTTTGGACTTATCTCAAAAGGTGGATTAAATGCGTCATTTACCACTGACTCTGCAATATCTCTATTGGTAATCCTCTGACCATTTTCTCCAAAATTAGTGCCCAAGAGAAGCAGGTCAGATGCATCAAGACTAAAAATCTCACTCGAGAGTACAGGAAACAGTCCCTCGTATGAATCGTACATATTTGCGAGTGCTTGTAAAAGACTACCAATCAGCTGAACCTCAGGCTGCTCACCAAACGTTGAAGCTCCAGAGACCACGCTTTCAATTCCAAAGGTACGAAGTGCCTCAATATAGGGCTGTGCCTTTTTAACTGATTTCATCAAAATTGCAACATCTTTTGCTTGAATCTTCTCATCCTGCATAAGCGTGTTGATTCTATCTGCAAGTTGATACGCAACAAGCTGGCTTCTTGTAACGTCATCGCCTGGCTTAGAATTTCCTGACTTTTCAAATTTTGTGACTTCAAAATATACGCGTGGCGAATGAGCAATGAACGGAGTTGCAGGTTCTTCTCGCCCAGCAGACAGATCCATAAAGTTAGGAATCATGCCGTCAGCGCTGCAAACCTTTGCAACAAATCGCAAAATTTCGTTGTGACTGCGGAAATTATCTACAAGACGGGGTTGCAAATCTTCTGAAACCTCTGCTTGACGTCTAAAGAACACATCAACATCAGCACCGCGGAATCGATAGATTGACTGCTGCGCATCACCAACTGTTGTGAGATATTGAGCATCTTTACCTGAGAGACTCTTAATCATCTGCACCTGTTGCTGGTCCGTATCTTGGAACTCATCAACCATTACAAGCTTGAATTTATCCGTGTAAACAGCTGCAATCTCTGGATGCTCTTCGAATACCTTTGCCGTTAGATGCAAAAGGTCATCGTTATCAAGGCCGCCAACAGCAAGTTTCTTCTGTTTAAAGAGCTTGTAGACCTGCTCTGTAACATCTTTTAGACTCTGACCCTCAGACATGTCCTGAATAAGTCCAAATAAAGCGCTACAAACCTTAAGCCGGTATACAGCTTCATCTTTTACATTTTTTATTTCTTTTGAAGAACGGATGGCCTTAACGGCTTTTCCCAGAGCCTCCCAAAACGCCTGGTCAAAATCAGTGAGCGAGAGAACCAAGTGTTGCTGCAATTTACTTGAAAGCTCAGATTGAACATTTTGTAGCTGTTCTGCTTCATCTGGTTTTGTGGCAGAAATTGCAGCCCTTAGCGCTTCGAGTGCACCGCAGAGACTCTCAAGCTCCGCTTTTAGAACTTCCAGGTCAGAGCTATCCCCTACAAACGAAATAGCATCCATTCCTACAGGAGATGACTGAGCGTACGAAATCAGCGTTTCAATACGAGACTTCAGTGCATCTCTGTTCCCTGCATAGGTTGAGAGAAACTCTGCATAGCTTTCATCTTGCGAAAGCTCTCTGAGTACTTCTTCAATAGATATATTGACCAGCTGATTTCTGGTCATGTCGTCAATGATTTCAAACTCAGGATCAAGACCTAAATCAAGTGCATGAATCTTTAAGATTCTGCTGCACATACCGTGGATAGTACTAATCCACGCATCATCAACCTGCAACGCAGCGCTATGAAGACCTTCTTTTTCTAGAGCTTCTCTAACGCGCTCTTTAATTTCTGTAGCTGCGGCATTGGTAAACGTAATAATCAATGCCTGATCAAGACTACTCAAGTACGACTTTCCGTCAGCTCCCGAACCTTCTTTTAAAGCCCACACAATTCTCTGCGTAAGCGTAAAAGTTTTTCCTGAACCTGCACCTGCTGCAACAAAAAGAGGCTTATCAAGCGTCTTGATGGTCTTCTCTTGACCAGGCGTATAACGTGTGTCAGCCATAGTAGCTTACCTCCTCTTGTCACACAGTTTTACTGGACAATACTTACATGCATCCTTATCGCAAGGATTGGCTCGAACATCTCCAGAAAGCATGGCTTGGACCTTCTGAGCAATTAAACTCTCCCAAGCGTCCAAGTAGTCTGCAAACTCCGCTGAGTTTTGAGACACAACCATAACCGCCTGGTCCCTGAGCTTTTTATCTTCCGGATTCATGTTCCAAATATGCTCTGTTGCCGCTTCTGTTGCCATGCCTGCAAGAGCAAATGAAGGCTTATCTTTTTGCTCTTTGGTGCCCAGATAAATTGCAGCAACTGGCTCAAGCTTATACTTGGTAAGCTGTTTTCTCATAATCTGAGCATATATTGCAGACTGTACATGCCTTGGCAGAATCTCTTTTGAAAGCTCACTATCCAGACTTAACTTTGCTGAATAAGCCTTCAGATCTTTTGTGGCCTTGTGTTTATAGTCAATAATAAGTGCCTGACCATGAGCGTTTACATCTACGCGGTCAATCGAGCCTGTAAATTGAGCTCCTGCATACTCAACAACATTTTCTTCTCTACCAAAACGAAGCTCAAAAAACCTGGGCTGATAGCCAATAAAGTGCGAAGCTTCAAACTCGAGAAGATCCTTGAGATTTTCTCGTATATTCTCAACCTGTTTTCTTTCTTGAATGCTATGCGGAATAAGCTCATTTGAAGATGC
>CAJZJP010000108.1:0-2667 GCA_916050095.1 uncultured Atopobium sp. | reverse complement strand
CTCTCAGCTAATCCGTACTTCTCGCCATGGGAAATAGTGAGACCAACAAGATTTTCTGGAATAGAAATTTGAGAGGCAACTGATCGTAGATGAAGAGAAACAACAGGCATTCCAACTCCAATAACTGATGAAACCGTACGACCCATAACACTTTCTGGATTAGTAATTGCGCCTTCGGGAATCAAATCAGAAATCCAGCTTTTTATCTGGGTATTAGAAGATGAGAGAGTTTCTCCAGGTTCTATTTGTTTTGTGGCCACCAGAATTGACGTGAGTTCTCCACCGTATTTTTGTATTGCCTCTGCTCGTGACTTCTCTGCATCAGCGCGAACGCTTTGTACGTATGCAAAGAAACAAAAACTGGCCAAAAGTGCGCTTAACACAGAAATTAAAATTCTTGTTTTCTTAGTCACTGTTTGTCCTCCCTCCATTTGCGATACATAGATTGTGCACTTGGCATGAGAGAGAAAATACAAAAACAAAAGATTTACCTGCACAAATATGTCCGATAGCTGACGCGAATCTGACACAAAGTAATGTATCCACAGGCAGCAACGACGCAATGAAAAATAGGTAATTTAAATTTTTATCTAATTTGATATATAAAAATTTTTAGAACATCATAACTGCTACATTTTTAGAGGGATTGTAATAAATGATTTTCTAAGTGATTTGCCTGACTCATGAACGATGGTTGACCCTCCCCATTACTGGGCGGGACCAACCCTCGTTGATTTCAATATAGCATGTTTCCTGCTGGTTTGACAAAAAAGCACCCTAGTCAAGCCAGGGTGCTTAGAGGATTTACGCTGTTAAAGCTTAAAGCACAACATCAGGGTCAAGCAATTGCTGGCTTTCTCGCATTTCTTTTGCCAGAGATAAATAAGCCTTTAACTGGGGTTCTGTAATCTGCCCCTCATGCAGAGCGTCTTGAACGCTACATCCTGGCTCGTGAGTATGGGTGCAATCCCTAAACTTACACGTCTGAGCAGCTTCAGAGATGTGAGGGAATATCTTCTGTAATCCCCTCTCATGACCCACAATAGGTAAACTTCTAAGTCCAGGTTCGTCCACAATAACGCCAGCGTCAGGAAGCGCTACCATACGGCGAGCAACCGTTGTATGACGTCCTGCCTTATCGGACTCACGAACTTCTCCCGTTTCAAGTGCTTCATGTCCCAAAAGTGCGTTAAGAAGCGTAGATTTACCAGCACCTGATTCACCAAGCACGATGGCTATGGAACCGTAAGGAACAAGGCTACGAACAGCATCAATTCCCCACGCAGCTCCAAGATCTTGGGCGATCCGCGCAAGATCTACAAGTGCATCGGTTTTCTCGCCCTCAAGCTTTGAAGCTGTTGCAACAATTTTTACTGTAGAGCCAAGAGCTGCGGTGATAGAAGAAATCTCTTGAGCCAAAAGCTCCGGACCTGCCACATCTGACTTAGTAAGCACCACAGCGCAAGCAGCGCCGCAGTCTTTAGAAATAACTGCTGAGCGCACAATACGATCTACCGAGACAACCTCGCCGTCCAAGGCCTGTACTACAAGCACCAGATCAACGTTTGCGGCCAAAGTCTGTTTTTGACCACGAGCGCCGCCCTTCCAGCGAGCAATATCGGTCTCTCGCGGCAGAATGGCCTCGATGATGCCCATATCGTGCGAGTCCGGAATGCGAGCACACACCCAGTCGCCAACGGCTACCGTGGAGTTCTGGCCCTTGGTCACGCGCGCAGCAAACTCGGCGCGAAACACTCCCTGCTCTGACACAACCGCAGGAAATCCCCTATCCAAGCGGACCACGCAGGCCACGGTCATCGTCTGGCGAGAAACCCCTTGAGCTTCAAGCTCAGATACGACGTCTGTATAAGCTTGCGTCTGATCCGACGATGGAGTCAGCTGCTCAAACGCTGGAACGTCCAGCAATGAAGAAAGGGCCGGCAGAGACCCTTGAGTCCTGCCGGCTCCTAGTTTTTTGGAACTTTTTGTACGCTTAGCGGACAAGAGTACTCCTCTACCTTATGCCTTGTTCTTTTGAACAGAACGCATAACAGCCTTATAAAGCTCCATCAGAGGAATAATCGATGCAGCTAAAAGCATTGCCATGGCGTACTCTTCAAAACCAATCTCAGCAAAGCCAAATGCCTGAGAAAGTGGTGTCTCAATTACCACAAAGGTAAGAATCAAAGACATAACAAAGGAACCCCACAGCCAAATGTTTTGGCTGGTTAGCTTGAAGATGGAACCACGCAGAGAACGCATGTTGAAGGAGTGGAACATCTCAACCATAGAAAGCGTCAAGAATGCCATGGTCATACCCTCAACGCCAGCCTCTGGGTTAGTAATAACCTGTGAGATATCAAAGGTTCCATACTCAAAGTAGTGGCCAATAAAATAGCTGGCAAGGGTGAGAAGAGCAATGATAGAGCCCTGAACAAGGCAGTCAAAGCCAACGCCACCCGCAAAGATTCCGTCCTTGGGATTGCGAGGCTTACGCTTCATAATGCCTGGTTCAGCCTTCTCGGTAGCCATAGCAAGAGCTGGCAGAGAGTCGGTGATCAGGTTAATCCACAGAAGGTGGGTAGGCTGAAGAATAGTAAAGCCAACCAGGGATGCAATAAAGACGGAAATAACCTCTGCAAGGTTGGAGCTCAAGAGGAACTGGAT
>CAJZJP010000107.1:0-2667 GCA_916050095.1 uncultured Atopobium sp. | reverse complement strand
GCTCGACGTCTTGAGGTTGATTTTGACCACGTGTACGTTGCCTTTGATAGCCAGGGGAATCCGTCGTACCTTGAGGTTGACGGTAAGTATTATCACGTTTTGAAAAATACCGAGAATGACTATGTCATTGAACAGATCAATCTCATTGGTAATGATATTAAGCATGTAGAGGAGTAGATCGATGAACTTTTATTTAGAAGTTGCCATTAAATTGTGCATCGGTCTTTTCTCGCTTGTTCTGGCAATTAACGTCAGCGGAAAAGGAAACCTAGCACCAACTGCAGCAATTGACCAGGTTCAAAACTTTGTACTTGGCGGCATTGTTGGCGGCATGATCTACAACAGTTCAATTACCATTTTGCAGTTCACCCTTGTCCTGCTTATTTGGCTCATTATTGTTATGGTTCTCAAATGGTTGAGAACAAACAATATGCTGGTCAAGCAGTTGATTGATGGACGTCCTGTTATTGTTATTGATAAGGGCAAGCTGCTTGTAGACAACTGTAGGTCTATGGGTCTCACTGCCTACGATGTGTCGCTGAAGCTTCGCCAGGCAGGAGTGAATTATATCTCAGACGTTAAGCGTGCCATTCTTGAGCAAAATGGACAGTTGATTATTGTTAAAAAAGGAGAAGAGAACGTTAGATTCCCGCTTATTACTGACGGACAAGTTCAGACGAACATTCTTGAGACGCTGGACCTGGAAGAGAATTGGCTTGAAAGAGAACTTGAGCATCAAGGTTATAAGTCTGCTTCAGAGGTTTATTTGGGTGAGTATAATAGTGGAGATCTGATTATTACTCCGTATGCGGAGAAAGATCAGTAGGTTAGCAAGAGATAAAACAGTTAACCTGTTTATTCCAATTCCGTTTGCGGAAAAGATAAGAAATTTATCGTTGACTTGAATTGGAATATGTATACTAAGGCTAACTTTTAGAAAGCGGACTGTCGGATGACAGCCCGCTTTCGTGCTAAAGGGGAAGCATGAATGCATGTTCAGATGATGAGAAGTGAGTAGAAAGGCAAAGAAGTGAGGAGAAACATGGGTTTCTCGCCATGTTTTTATGCTTGGTAGTGAGGACAATCGCACGATTTTGTTTGAAGAATTTGGCACTACACCGTATTGGTTTTTATAGTTTTGGGAGATGTAACATGAATTTGAATCCAACCGTTTCTCGTCGTAGCGCACTTGTAGCTTCCGCTTTTGGCGTGAGTGCTATTCTTGCTGGCTGCAAGCCTGAGGCTCAAAAGCAAGAAGGAGCTTCTGATAATAAAGACCAGAAGAAGCTCAACATTGTTGCAAGTTTTTATCCTATGTACGATTTTGCAAAGCGCATTGCTGGCGATCATGCTGAGGTAACATGCCTCGTTCCAGCAGGTACTGAGCCACATGATTGGGAGCCATCCAGCAAGGATATGAAGACTATCCAGGAAGCAGACTTCTTGATTTACAACGGTGCTGGTATGGAGCACTGGGTCAAGGACGTACTTGATGGACTTGGTTCTGGCACAAAACTTACAGCAGTTGAGACCAGCAAAGATGTCAAACTTCTTGAGCTTGAAGAGGACGATGATCACGATCATGAGGAGAAGAAAGACGACCATGATCACGACCATGACCATGGCGGAACTGACCCTCACGTTTGGCTGAGCCCTCTGAATGCCAAGATTCAGATGAAGAATATTTGTGATGCCCTTTCCGAGAAGGACTCTGAGCACAAGTCAGAGTATGCTGCCAATCTTGATAAAGCAAATGCAGACTTTGATACGCTTGATAATGAGTTCCATAAGGGTCTGGATTCACTACCTAACAAGACCATTGTTGTTTCTCATCAGGCATTTGGTTATTTGTGCGAGGCTTATGGTCTCACTCAGATGCCTATTGAGGGTGTTGAGGCAGATGCAGAGCCAAATGCTCAGGAAATGAAAGAGATTACTGAGTTCGTAAAAGAGCATAATGTAAAGGTTATTTTTACGGAGGAACTGGTAAGTCCTAAGGTTGCTCAAGCAATTGCTGAGGCAACAGGCGCTCGTGTTGAAGAGCTTAACCCACTTGAGGGACTTACTGATGACGAGCTCAAGGCAGGCGAGGATTACCTCTCTGTTATGCGCGAGAACCTCAAGGCTCTTGAGGGCGCTCTCGCATAGTGTGTTGCCAGCTTAGGCTGGATGTTTGGAGGACGTGTTGCAGGAAAGTCAGATAGCCGTTTCGCTTCAAGACGTGAGTTTTTCTTACAAGAAGACGCGCGTCTTAAGCGATGTAAATTTAGACGTTCATCAAGGTGAGATTTGCGCGCTTATTGGTGATAACGGAGCTGGTAAATCTACGCTCTCTCGAATTGTGGTGGGTGAGCTTGAGCCAACAAGTGGCAAATCACTTCTTTTTGGAACGCCCTCGACTCGGTTTAAAGACTGGGAGCGTGTAGGCTATGTCCCACAGCTGCCTTCAGAATCGGTTAATCGCTTTCCTGCAAGCGTCGTCGAGCTAGTAGATGCAAGTCAGTATGCTCGTGCCAAAAAGGTAAAGATGAGCGCAAAAGAGCGTCGCGAGCGCACGCTTGAGGCACTTGACCTTGTAGGTATGACTGATTTTTCCACGCGTATTATTAGGGAACTCTCTGGAGGACAGCTCCAGAGAGTTCGCCTTGCCTGCGCGCTGGTAGGAAA
>CAJZJP010000106.1:0-2725 GCA_916050095.1 uncultured Atopobium sp. | reverse complement strand
GTTTCTGGCGCGATGTAGGCACCATTGCAAGTTATCACGAGACCAGCATGGATCTGCTTGGATCTGAGCCTAAGTTTGATATCTTCTCGGATAAATTCCCTATTTTGTCTAATGCTTCCACCCGTCCACCAGCGTATATTGGCGCTTTCGGTGAGGTAGATGACTGTCTGGTAAGCAATGGTTGCCAGGTCTTTGGTTATTCTCGCCATTCAATTTTGTCTACCGACGCCGTTATTGGCGAGGGAGCTCGCGTTATTGACTCCGTGCTTCTTCCTGGAGCAGAAGTTAAACCTGGTGCGGTGGTAATTCGTGCAATTCTTGGTGAGAACGCTGTGGTCGAGAAGAACGTCCACGTTGGTAGTTCCGACCTTAATAAAGAGATTGCTGTTGTTGGAAATGATGTAGTGGTTGAAAGAGGTGAGCACTAATGAAAAGGGTAATTGGACTTATTACCTGCAATTATGCTTCTACTAATATGGAAATCGCCAACGATGTACGCCCAATTGCATCTATGCCTTTCTTGGGAAGATATCGCCTGGTAGATTTTCCTCTTTCAAATATGGTTAATTCGGACATTAGTACCGTTGGCGTAATCATGCCCTTTAACTATCGCTCACTTATTGATCACCTTGGCTCTGGTAAAGATTGGAACTTGGACCGCAAGAGCGGAGGTTTGTTTATCCTGCCAGGATCTGCTTTTGGTACCTCTCACACAGGCGCTCGTTTCCTGCTCAGAGATCTGATTTCCAACAGGCCTTATCTTGAGAGAACTGACGCAGAGTATGTTCTGCTGTCCACTTCAAACTTTGTTTTTAACTCTGATCTTACCGAGCTGCTTGATCAGCATCTTGAGTCTGACGCGGACATTACTATGATGACCTACACCACTCGTTATAACGATAGAGACGTTGTTGGTGTTGAGCTTGACGGTGACCGTGTAGTTAAAACGCACAATGGTGTCAAGCGCGGAGACGAGGCTTCTCTTGACTGCTTTATTATCAAGCGTGACCTGCTTATTGATATGCTTGATTGGTATAGAGCTACTGATTATCTTGACCTCTTTGAGGCGCTTCATGCTGACTACAACCGTGTTAAGGTCCGTACCTTCCACTTTGAGGGCCATGTAGCATCTATCTTCTCAAAGAACTCTTATTATCAGGCTAACATGGAGCTTTTGAACCCCATGCCAGCAAATGAGCTCTTTACCCCAGAGCGTTCCATTAAGACAAAGGCTCACGATACCGCTCCTGCAAAATTTGAGATTGGCTCAAAGGTAAGTAACTCTACTATTTCTGCAGGCTGCCGTATCCGTGGATCTGTTACCGGTTCCATCCTTGGTCGTAACGTCATCATTGAGCGTGGCGCAGTAGTACGCGATTCTATTGTGATGGAAGGTTGCATTGTTAAGGAAGGTTCTGTAGTCGAGCACGCTATTGTAGACCGTTCTAATATTATTCCTGCAGGTACTGAGCTTCGTGGTACCAGCGAAGAAATTCTTCTTCAGCGTAAAAACAATAAGAGGGTGGCGTAATAATGTCCCAAGTCTCCAAGCGTCGCAAACTTCGCGTTGTCTATGCAAGTTCAGAGGTGGCGCCTTTTTCCAAGTCGGGCGGCCTTGGAGATGTCTCGGGTTCATTGCCACAAGCACTTAAAAAAGTAGGAGCAAGAGTGGCGGTTATCTCGCCACTCTACAGCTCCATTAAGCCCGAGTGGAAACAAAAGATGAAGAAGGTCTACGAGCTTCAGGTGCCTCTTTCGTGGCGCTTTGAGTATTGTGGGCTGTGGCATCTAGTTCATGAAGGCGTTGATTTTTACTTTGTAGATAACGAGTCTTACTTTGCTCGTGATGGCCTTTATGGCTACTTTGATGACGGAGAGCGCTATGCGTTCTTCTCCAAGGCTCTGTGTGAGCTGATTGCACACGTCCCAGAGCTCTCCTGCGACGTTCTGCACTGCAATGACTGGCAAACGGCACTGGCACCCGTATTTCTGCGTGAGCAGTATCAGGGCGTCCCTGAGGTCCACAACGTTAAGACGGTCTTCTCCATTCATAACGTCAAGTTCCAAGGCCAGTTTACTGACAAGATGCTCAGCGACGTACTTGGTCTTGCTGATATTCCTGCTGCAGTTGATCAACTGAGGTGTGACGCAAGCTCTATCAACTTTATGAAGGGCGCACTTTGCTACTCCGATTATCTGCTCACTGTTAGCCAAACGTATGCCCGTGAGCTGCAGACAGAGCACTTCGGAGAGGGAATGGATGATATCTTCCGTCGCCGTCAAAGTGTACTGCGCGGCATCCTGAATGGTATTGATATTGGTGCGTGGTCACCTGCAAGCGATCCTTATATTCCACAGAACTTCTCGGCACGTCATATGGAGGGTAAAGCTGAGTGTAAGCGTCAATTGCAAGAAGAGCTGGGACTTGAGGTAAATCCAGATGTACCTCTTGCGGTAATGGTTACGCGCTTGACCAACCAGAAGGGTTTGGGCCTGATTCGCTATGCGATGGACCGTCTCATTTGTGCAGGTATTGAGGTTGCTGTTCTAGGAACTGGTGACGCTGAACAAGAAGATGCTATGCGCTTCTTTGATGAGCACTATGGTAACCGTATGGCAGCACGTATTGAGTTTGATATTGCGCTTTCTCACCGTATGTATGCAGGTGCAGATATGTTCTTGATGCCATCAGAGTTTGAGCCTTGCGGCCTTTCTCAGATGATTT
>CAJZJP010000105.1:0-2727 GCA_916050095.1 uncultured Atopobium sp. | reverse complement strand
TTTCTAGCAACTAATAGCGGATCACTCAGGTTCTCGAACATCTAGTCCTCTTTCTCAAGCTTGTGACGCCTCTGGGCGGCGTATCCCTCAACAATTTTCTGCTCAGAGCGCTCGAGTGCAAGCGCGTCTGCTGGTACATCCTTTGTGATGCACGAACTTGCCCCCACAAGTGCGCCATCACCAATTGAGACAGGTGCCACCATCATGGTATCGGATCCAACAAAGACGTTGTTGCCAATGTGTGTCTTGAACTTGTGGTAACCGTCGTAATTGCACGTAATTGAACCTGCGCCAATGTTGACGCCGGAGCCCATGGTAGTGTCACCAATGTAGGAGAGGTGAGGTACCTTAGAACCTTCACCGATAGTTGAATTTTTGATCTCAACGTGGGTGCCTGCCTTGGCGTGAGGCATAAGGTGAGTGCCTGGGCGCAAGTAAGCGCGAGGACCGCAGGTGGCAAAGTCGTCTACCTGTGCGTTGATAGCTACAGTCTCGTCAACAACAGCGTCGTTGCCAACAAGCGTATCGGTCAGACGAGTGTTAGGGCCTACCACGCAATTCTCGCCAATTGAGGTCTTGCCGTAGAGCATAGTCTGCGGGAGAACCTCGGTGTCCATACCAAGCGTGACCTCGGGGCCAATCCAGACGGAAGTTGGGTCCAGCATGGTGACGCCCTGGCTCATCCAGTGCTCGTTAATGCGCTCCTGCATGATGCGGGTAGCAACGGCAAGCTCGGAGCGGGAATTGACGCCCAGCGCCTCTTTGTAGTCGTCAACGTGGACGGCAGCAACAGGCTCGCCCTGGCTGACGTAAAGGCCCACCATGTCGGTGAGGTAGTACTCGCCCTGAACGTTGTCATTGCCGAGAAGATCGATGTTTGCGGTCAGTCTTCCGCCACAGAAGCAGTACACGCCAACGTTGCATTCACGCTCTTGCTCGCGCTGCTCTGGCGTAGCATCCTTGTGCTCAACAATGGCAGTTACCTGGCCGTTAGAAGAAATGACGCGACCATATCCGGTTGGATCTGGGGGCGTCATTGTGAGTACCGTACACGCGTTGTGGTGAGCTTTAGTTTCTGCAACAAGGTCGAGAATAGACTGTGCGCGCAACAGAGATGCGTCACCGTTGATAACAACAACGGGTCCCTTGAAGCCACCAAGAGCATCCTTTACAACCTTGACGGCGTGGCCGGTGCCAAGACGCTCGGTCTGGGCAACATACTCAAGGTTAGGGAAGCAAGAAAGTGCAGATTTAACCTCATCAGCGTGGTTACCAACAACCACAATGACGCGGTCAGCGCCAGCAGTAATTGCAGCGTTGACACTCCACCAAACAAGGGGTTTATCTAGTAATTTGTGCACAATCTTAGGGTGGTGGGACTTCATGCGCGTTCCCTCGCCTGCAGCGAGGACAATCGCAGTAAGTGGCATACGTAAGCCTCCAAAGTACTTCGTATTACTCGATACGAGTGCGTCCCTACACAAAAGTTGCGTAAAAAATGGCTGGGGTAGTAGGATTCGAACCCACATTCCAGGCACCAAAAACCCGTGTCCTAACCGTTGGACGATACCCCAATGTAATCACTACGTTGGTTTTGTCCGCAACTCTATTAAGTGTATCAGCTTAGCGAGGCAAATGCTCCACAAATTGCATCAAGAACAAGAACTGCTAAAGTCTGCGCGTCTGCGGTAGTAAATGAGCCGTCTACGTTTGTTCCTTCTGGCAGCACAATCTTGATAGGGGAGCCCGTTGCATCAGCAGACTCAATAGCAGTGCGCAGTCTTGCTGGCAGCGTCTCGTTTTCTTCCATAGAAACAGAGCCAATACCAACCTGTCCGCGGGCGGGCATGCTTGGGGCATAGGCTGTGGTCAGAACCAAAATAGTGGCTGCATCAGTAGGGGAATCGGCGCGATCAATCATGGTCATGCCGCTTGCCTCGGTAGTTGCCTTAGAAAGGTTATAGACGCGAGCAGCTACGTTTCTAGAGATAGGATCTTCTCCCGTAATAGCAATGCAGGTGGTCTCAAGAACGTTTGCTGCACGTGCAAAGCCCATAGGACCCTGTGGGTGAGGGCCTTTTGCCTGCTTACCAGACCAAACGTGACGCAGACGCTCAATAGCGTCGAGGGTATCCTGAAACGCCATGCCATCAGCAAGTTCGCCGACGCTTTCCTGGAAGAGCTTAACGGCAGCCTCGGTGTGAACACCGTAATGGCCATCAACTTTTCCGCACGAGAAACCCAAGATGTTGAGACGCTCTTGCAGCTGACGCACGTCATTGCCGTGGAAGTTAGGAAGACGCAGGTAGAGAGTTCTGTCTCCTAGCTCATAGCCCTCATCGACCATGATTGCCCAGGTAGAGGCATCTACTTCTTCTCCAAGAGAAAGGTCATGGTCAAGCCTAAAGCGCGCAACGGTGCGAGCAGTTGACTTGCCAAATGTGTGGCTCTGGCGCTCATCGTCTTCGATGGTGTAGCCAAGCTTTACGAGGCGTTCCTGAATGTCTTCAACGGCAGCACCAGTGCTACCAGGAGTAATTGGATCCATAATTACCTTTCTCGGTTCACAAAGAAGTCTGCCATAGACAAAAGTGTGTCGCGAGCGTCTTCAGTAAGTATCACGTTTTCAAGTACGTGCTTTGCCTCATCAACTAAGGCAAGAGCGTGCGTGCGGACAAATTTTATCGCATTAGCGCTTTCCATAAGCTCCACAGCGCGCTGAAGCTT
>CAJZJP010000104.1:0-2776 GCA_916050095.1 uncultured Atopobium sp. | reverse complement strand
CCATTTCTCTTATTCTCATATTGTTGCACAACATACTGAGCTGCCTGCTTTTTTAACTCTGGCAGTCTCATAGTATTCAGTTTGAAAAACCAGTTGTTAATCAGTAAGCTACAAATAACAAGAACTACCAATAATGACAGACCTTTTATAAACTTTTTTCTACGCTTCATCTGCTGTCACCTCATTAGAGCTGCTTGTCGCAATTGACATAAGAATAACGACTAGATAGCTCTAATAATATTCTGTTCGAGTATGCTTTAACAGCAAATCTGTCGGCCAATGGTTATATTTCAGCGTTGAATGAAAAAAAATAAGAATGGCATCTTAATACGTCATAGCTGCCATTCTTATTGCAAATAACTCTATTGATTGATCTAGCTTTAAAGATTGTGTTTCTTCATCCTTTGCTCAAAGAGCTCGTTGATAATCTTTGACATCTCTTCAACTTGTTGAGCACTAGGTTCACCCTCAAATGTAGCGTATAGCTCTGGATGCTTCTGAGCAATATATTCACAAGACTTACCTGTTGCGTGACCACGAACAAAGAACGGAATACGCTTAATGTAGTCAGGATTTACCAGTGCCAAGATCTTCTCGTCTGCTGTTTTACTCATGAGTTCCTCCCCTTGTATCTAACTTCTCATGTACAGCTGTTGAAGATTCTTCCCAAGCTTTAAGCTCTTCATAAATAGTTTCTGCTAAGTTCACAGAAACACCTTTTACCTGAGAGATATCCTCAACACTTGCAGCCTTTAAGCGCTTAAAAGAGCCAAAATGACGCATGATGTCTTTTTTGCGTTTAGGCCCTACACCAGGTATTTCATCAAGAATAGAGACGGTCATTGCCTTATCTCTAAGCTCACGATGGAAGGTAATCGCAAAACGGTGAGATTCGTCACGGACTTGCTTAATAAGGTACAAAGAAGCAGATCCTGTAGGCAACACAATTGGTGTGTCGTCCCAAGGCACAAAGACTTCCTCATCAGACTTAGCAAGGCCACAGACGGGAATATCCAACCCCAGTTCATTGAGCTGATTGATGGCAGCGGTCAGCTGAGGTTTGCCGCCATCAACTACCAGCAAATCAGGTCGTGAGCCAAAGCGCTCGTCTGCCATGCGCTCCGGGCTATACCTTCTGCCCAGGACCTCTGTCATTGAGACAAAGTCGTTTGCCTCATCAAGCTCAGCACGGATCTTAAAGCGTCGATACTGACTTTTATCAGCCTTTCCGTTAGTAAAGACCACCATAGATGCAACAGTAAAGTTGCCGTGAAGCGTAGAGATATCAAAGCACTCAATGCGCAGCGGCGGTGCATCAAGCGCAAGTGCGCTTTCAAGCTGAAGAAGTGCCTGGTTAGTACGGTCGTCAGCATAACCCGTGCGAATCATGTGGCGCATCAGCGCATGACGAGCGTTAGCGGAAGCCATCTGAAGAAGACGGAACTTCTCGCCACGTTGTGGGTGGTGAAGCACGCAGTTGTGGCCTCGTTTTTGCGTCAGCCACTCGGACAAAACCTCTGCGTCGAGAAGATCGATGGGCAAGTTAACCTCTGCGGGAATGTCAGCGGTTTCGTCGTAGTAGCGCTTCAAGAAGCCCGAAACCAGCTCTTCCTCGGAAACGTCCAAGCCTTTGTCCAGGATAAACTCAACTGAGCGAATAGTACGACCTTCTCGCACAACAAAAACGCAGGCAGCGGAGATGGTTTCTTCTCGATAAATGCCAATGAGGTCAATGTTGACTGAGGTAGGAAACGTAACTTGCTGGCGGTCATCAAGATCAGAGAGTGAAGTCAGACGTGACTTGAACCGAGCCGCCTTCTCAAAATCCAGGTCAGCGGCGGCTTCTTGCATCTGGTCTTTGAGCTCAGAGACAATTTCGGAGCGATTTCCGCGGAGGAAGTTTTCTACCTGTCTAACGTTCTTAGCGTAGGAAACGGTGTCAATGGCACCCACGCACACACCAGGACCTTTGCCTACGTGGTAGTCAAAACAGGGACGTCCCTTCTTTGCTAGCAGCAAGTTAGCAACAGCTGCGCCGTCAGGGTCTTTTTCTAGCAAACGCTTAGCACGCTTCCACTCAACACACGTAGCGGAGCAGATAGGCACTACTTTTCTAAGCGTCTCGATAGTCTGGCGAGCAGCGTAAGAATCGGTGTAGGGACCAAAATAGCGCGTACCCTTCTTGTGTTTCTCGCGCGTGTATTTAATTGCTGGGAAGGTATCTGACTCGGTAATGGCAATGTAGGGATAGCTCTTATCGTCTTTGAAGTCCACGTTGAAGTACGGACGATACTGAGCAATAAGATTGCGTTCCAACACCAGCGCTTCGTGCTCGTTTTCTACCACAATGTAGTCAAAACTGCGCACGACCTGCATCATTAAAGGAATCTTGGCACGGTCATCTTGAAGCGTGACGTACTGCCTCATGCGAGCACGCAGGTTTTTAGCTTTGCCTACATAGATAACCTTGCCAGACCCGTCTTTCCAGAGATAACATCCTGGATCAGTGGGAACCTGATCAACCTGCTCTCTAATAGACACCAAGTCATCTGAAGGTTCAGAAGAAAACGACGGCGCCAGCCCTGGCGCACCCGAAGGTACGTAGTTAGGGTCAAGGTTGTTCTGAGAGTTATCTTTGCCGCCTCTGGCACCGCTTTTGGCCATGCTATGACCTTACGCGAGATACCAGTGAACGTAGCATGGCAGACTCTGGTGATTTGAAGAGGATTGCCAAGCCATAGGTAACCAAAACAGCTGGAATACCTGCAAAGATGCA
>CAJZJP010000103.1:0-2794 GCA_916050095.1 uncultured Atopobium sp. | reverse complement strand
CCAGTACCTGGATGTTCTCAAGGCTTGTATGCTTCTTGTCGAGAAGATCTATCAGGCGGCCAGGTGTTGCCACCAGCACATCGCAACCTTTTTGCAGCGCGGTTATCTGGTGTTTGTAGCGAGCGCCACCGGTAACAATGACGGCCTGCTGACCGGTGGATGTGCAAACGCTCTTGGCAACGGTATCAATTTGAGCAGCTAGCTCTCGCGTTGGCGTGATGATGAGCGCGCGAGGATATGTATTGCGTTTGGCGTCGCCTCGCTTGGCGCCGCGCCCGGCGGCCGCGTTGGGTTTGGCGCTTGCGTTGGGCTCCTTGGCGTCGGGTTTCTCGGCCCCACTGGGTTTCTCGACAGCAATGCGCTGCAGCGTGGGCAACATAAACGCCGCAGTTTTACCCGTTCCCGTTTGCGCTGACGCAACAACGTCCTTGCCCGCCAGGACGGCGGGAATTGCCGCGGCCTGCACGGGAGTGGGCGCGTTAAACCCAAGCGTTGCTACGCCTGCCAGAATTTGCTCGTTTAGCCCGAGCTCGGCAAAAGTTATTTCCATATAAACAAGTATACTTATGTGCAACGATTAGCTAAAGGAAGTTACCATGCCTATTAATATTCCAGATGGTTTACCAGCTAAGAAGACACTGCAAGAGGAGCGTATTTTTGCGCTTGAGGAAGAAGTTGCAGAACACCAGGAGATCCGCCCGCTGCGCCTGGCAATTTTGAATTTAATGCCCAAGAAAATTCAGACTGAAACGCAGATTCTCCGTCTGATTTCAAAGTCTCCTATTCAGGTAACGTGCGATTTTATGCGCATCTCTTCGCACGAATCTAAAAATACTGCTGCCGACCACCTGGTAACGTTTTATTCAACTTTTGATGACTTCAAAGATAAAAATTACGACGGTCTGATTGTTACCGGCGCCCCTATCGAGGACCTTAAATACGAGGACGTTGACTACTGGGATGAGTTTTGTCGCATTGTTGATTGGTCTCAGGAGCATGTCTTTTCTACCATGTACCTGTGTTGGGGCGCACTAGCTGGCCTGTATTACTTGCACGACATTCCCAAGAAGATGCTGGGCGCTAAGCTCTTTGGTATTTTCCCACAGCGTTTATGCGATGAGTATTGCTTCCTCACCAATGGATTTGACGAGGTACATTACATGCCGCATTCTCGTCATGCTGCGATTGAGACATCAGCTCTGGTGGATCACCCTGAGCTTGCGGTGCTCTCTGAGGGATTTACCAGCGGTCCTGCACTTCTCGCCACAAGAGATTTCCACGAGATTTTTGTAACCGGTCATTTTGAATATGATCGCGACACGCTTGCAGAAGAGTATTGGCGCGACTTCCACAAGGGCCTGCCTATTCGCCTGCCAGAGAACTACTTCCCTGATAATGATCCAGAAAAGCAGCCACTGTTTACCTGGCGCGCTCATGCCAACTTGCTGTATCGCAACTGGATTAACTGGGTGTATCAGATGACGCCGTACAACACAGACGAGATACCTGCGGCTATTGCAGATCTTCGTCAACGTGTTTCCGAGGCTGATCCTGACGCAAGGATGACCGGTAGGTTCTAAGCAGGCATTTGCACGGTGACCGATTTGCCAGCGCTTGTAACTGGTTAGACGCCATCAATACCATAAAATAATTTATTGATACACGCGTATGAAGCTACGTGTAGAAACACGTATAGAGAGGATACGTTGATGAAGGTTGTCATTGCTTCAGATATTCACGGCGCTGCCGACTATTGCGAGAAGCTCATGCAGGTCATAGAGGAGGAGCAGCCAAAGTACGTTTTGCTTCTTGGAGACCTGCTCTATCATGGACCTCGCAACGATCTTCCTGCAGATTATGCACCAAAGCGCGTCATTGAGATGCTGAATAGCATTTCCGATAAGGTCATTGCGGTCCGCGGAAATTGCGAGGCAGAGGTTGACCAGATGGTTCTGGACTTCCCTTGCATGGCTGATTACAACATCTTGTTTGATAAGGACCCAAAGACAGGCAAGCAGTTCACTATCTTCTTTACCCACGGTCACGTCTTTGGCCCTGGCATTCACAACAGCGTTGATAAATGGCCTCAGACGCCAAGTATGGACGCGTTTGTGTACGGCCATACGCACAGAAAAGTTAACATGCAAAGCGCTGACCACCCAGAGGTCACCGTGTTCAATCCAGGCTCCGTAGGCATTCCAAAAGACGGCACCCATAGCTGCGGAATCTACGAGGACGGCGAGTTCAGGCACGTAATCCTTGGCGAGTAAGTCTGTGTTATCCACACGCAAACAACAAGGCGAGAAGATCGATTGGTCTTCTCGCCTTATTTGTGTCTAGTGATGTGCGACTTTCTAGCTGGTTCTAGCCGGCGTTACTTCCTAGAAAGTGTGTCAGTGTTCCAAGTGCTGCTCTGAGAGCTAATGGTAACGGTTCTGCCGCCGTTGGTAGAGGAGAGGGTAAACGGCTCGCTCTTGCCACTGACCTGGCCATTGAAGCTAAGCTCAAGCTTGTTCTCGTCACCGGTCCAGGTTCCGCGAACCTCAGGCTGACCGCCGATGCGCCAAAGAACTGTGCCATCTTTCTGGATGACAACCTCCATTGGCTTGCCGTCAGTGCCGGTGCCGCTGTAGGTGCCAACCCACTTTTGGGCCTTCTTGCGGTCTTCCTCGGACTTCTTGTCTTTATCCTTCTGCTCTTGCTCTTTTTTGTTCTTCTCGGCAACGCCAGACTTGAGGGTTTCACCCTTCTTTATCTGGTCGGAAACGCGAGAATGATATGAATCATACGTTGA
>CAJZJP010000102.1:0-2829 GCA_916050095.1 uncultured Atopobium sp. | reverse complement strand
TTCAAAATTTTCCAGCCGCGCTTGTTTGCAAGTCTGGCAAGCGTTGGACCAGGGCAAACGGCGCACGGCGTTTGTGCTGCCGACAAAAGCGTTGCGTCCGAGTAGTGATCGCCGTACGCGTACGCAATCTCCCAGTTGCCCTCGCCAAAGCGCTGGTTGCACCACTCAGTTGCCGAGACCAACTTCTGAGCGCCCTCGATCACGGGACCGTCGACTTTGCTGGTATAGTGCCCGTCGGCTCCCACCTGCATCTTTGTGGCGAGAAACGCGTCCACTCCCAGCTTTTCTGCGGCCAATTCCGCGATAGGTTCAAACGTTGCTGAAACCAACAGCACGCAGCAACCTTCTGCCTGCCGACGACGCACCTCTTCCAGCGCCTGAGGACGATACATGCCCTCAATTACCTCGCGATGAAAATCGTGCATGACAGCATTTGCGAACTCAACGCTATACTGCGTAAGTGCACCAACAACCAGCTCACGAGCCTCTTCCTGCCTTTGAGGAAGGTGTAGCTTGTAGCGAGCTCCCCACCACACAAGCTTGAGCGTGCGTGCAATTGAGGACAGATGACGGCGAAGCAAATACGCAGAGAACAAGAGTCCTGACTGTCCAGAAATGACGGTTCCGTCAAAATCAAAAACAGCAATTTTCTTGATCAAATCTGAAGTGTGTTCCGTATTGGAAGATTCTGCGGATATGGAACTTACACTATCGCGTTGCGACAGCGCATCCAAAGTATTCTGATCCCGCACAATCCACCTCACTTTACCTCTGCTTTTAAATGTTTCTTTAGCAGAAGCACTTAGACACATTCTGATGTAAAGATATCACACAATGCTCTATTTTCTGACTTGGTTTCAATAAATTAAAGATGTAATTTAAATCTTTTATGCTGGACTTTTTTGGTAATGAAAAAGCCCTCCGAAGAGGGCTTGAACATGCAATGGCGGGATATGCGGGGCTCGAACCCGCGACCTCCGACGTGACAGGCCGGCGCTCTAACCAGCTGAGCTAATACCCCGGACGCCTTGTTGCGAATTGAAATAATACAGGGAACTTTTATTCTTGTCTAGCGTTATTTCCAACGAATTTAAAAATTTTCTTGAAAATAACCACTTGGCGAGAATAACCGCAGGTCAGAAACATGAACGCCCACTGGAAATCCACAATTTCTTCGCGTTGCTTTTACTGAAGAGCAACGCTGGTGGTATTTCCGGTGGAATCGGTTACCTTAAGTGTAGTTCCGTCAAGCGTAGCTGCAGTGATAGTTCCGTTTCCACCAACAGCCTTGCCGTCCTTATCGGCAATAAGGGTTGGAAGCGAGCCGTCTACCAAAGCACATGCCACAACATCCCAGCCAGAATCGCGATTCTCTGGAACCAAAATGGTGTCGTTAAAAAGAATCAGGCTGGTAGGAGTTCCCTCAACCTCAAACAGAACGCTCTTAGTTCCCGAGTCACTCGTACGAACAACAGCAGTTTTGCCGTCGCTTTGCTTCTCCAGAGAGTACTTCATGCCGTGGAAGGTAACTGAGCCGTCAACTGCCTGCTCGTCCTGCTGTTTCTCGTCAGCGTAGGCGGACTGGGTCTGCTTTGGCTGCTGGCTTGCAGATTCACTCTTAGTGCTTGTAGCGCAACGAACAATAAAGAACAGAGCAGTAAGCGCAACAATAGCTGCGACCACCAAGATGATGACCGATTTTCTATTTGGAGGTTCTGGCGTGGTATCGGCCTGTCGTGGGCTCTGAGGAATTTGAGCGCCCTGACCAGCACGAAGCGTTGAAATGTTCTTCATATCAACCGATGAAGCCTCAGGGGTCTTCTCGCCAGATGAACTTGTTCTCATGTGGTTTGCCATGCTTAAACCTCCCGACGTGCTTCAATTGCACGTCCCAATGTTACCTCATCTGCGTACTCAAGATCTCCGCCCACGGGAAGTCCGCTTGCCAGTCGGGTAACCGTCATTCCAAGCGGATTGATAGTTCTGGAGAGGTACGTTGCGGTTGTTTCTCCCTCAACGTCCGGATTAGTTGCCAGAACTACCTCGGTAACGGTGCCATCGGCCAAGCGGGACAGCAACTCGCGCACGTGGAGCTGCTCGGGACCAATCTTGTCCATAGGCGAGATTACGCCGCCCAGAACGTGGTAGAGGCCGTGAAACGCACCGGTACGCTCGATTGCCGAGACATCCTTAGGCTCGGAGACCACGCAGATTTTACTGCGGTCCCTGGAAGAATCCAGGCAAATATCGCATTCGTCGCGCGTTGCGTAGTTGAAACAGGTAGGGCAAAAATGCACCTGCTGCTTAAGCTCCAAGATAGCCTGCGCCAAACGGCGAGCCTCCTCGGAATCAACCTCTAGAAGATGGTAGGCTATGCGCTGAGCAGACTTTGGACCAATGCCTGGTAGTCGACCTAACTCGTCAAGCAAACGCTGCAGCGCACGACCATCATTTGTGGTATCAAACGCCATGGATTAGAACAGTCCTGGGATATTCAGTCCGCCAGTTACTGCGCTCATCTGGGCAGATGCCTGAGACTCAGCAGACTCAAGAGCATCGTTTACGGCTGCCAGAATCATGTCCTGGAGCATCTCGATATCCTCAGGATCAATTGCCTCAGGATCAATGGTGATATTGGTCAGGCGCAGGTCGCCGGATGCGGTTACCTTAACAGCACCGCCACCAGCGCTTGCAGTTGCCTGCATAAGAGAAGCCTTCTGCTGAGCTTCCAGCAGCTGCTCCTGCATTTTACGAGCCTGAGCCATCATCTGATTGCGGTTCATGCCGCCCATGTTAAATCCACCACGTGCCATATGTTCTCCTATCGTC
>CAJZJP010000101.1:0-2909 GCA_916050095.1 uncultured Atopobium sp. | reverse complement strand
GTGTTGTGGGCAAGCTTGTGCTCCACAAGCCTGTTCACTTTGCAACGTCTGGTGCCACTAGACAGGAATCGGTTTACAACGCGCTCCAGGTAGTGCCCGCTGGATATGATCTTGTTTCTGTTCATGACGCGGTTCGTCCGCTCATTGAGGTAGAGACCATTGAGCAGGTCATTGGTACGGTTAGAAAGTCGCCTAAGATTGCGGGAGCAATTTTGGCTCACCGTGCAACTGATACGCTGAAGCGCGTAGATGGCGCAACCATTGTAGATACGCCTGACCGCTCAATGTTCTGGGCTGCTCAGACCCCTCAGGTGTTCAAGTCACGCACACTTCTTGAAGCCCACGAAGTAGCTCGTCAGGAAGGCTACCAGGGAACCGATGACTCGTCGTTAGTTGAGCGACTAGGTCTTACCGTGCTGTGCGTTGAGTCGCAACGCGAAAACGTGAAGGTCACGTACCCGTCTGACCTTGCAATTGTTGAAGCTACGCTTAGCCGACGACTGGTAGAAGGCGCAACCGGAAGTGGGGCTGTAGAGTGAGTACGCCAGAGCTTAAAATTGGCCACGGATACGATGTTCATCGCCTGGTAGAGGGCAGAGATCTTATCTTAGGTGGCATCAAAATTGAGCACACCAAAGGTCTTCTCGGCCACTCCGATGCTGACGTTTTGGCTCATGCGCTTATGGATGCCCTACTAGGAGCTATGCGCGCCGGCGACATCGGCCAGCTTTTTCCTGATACAGACCCTGCTTATGAGGGTGCTGATTCTATGGTGCTTCTGTCCCATGTTATGCAGCTTGTTCGTAATGAGGGCTTTGAGCTTCTGGATTGTGATTGCACCGTTGCAGCTCAGGCGCCTAAGTTGCTTCCTCATCGCGATGCTATGAGAAACCGCATGGCAGAGGTCATGGGTGTTTCGCCAGATAAAGTTGGCGTTAAAGCTACCACTACCGAAGGCCTTGGCTTTGTGGGCACTCAAGAAGGCATTGCTGCCTGGGCAGTTGTACTGCTGGGACGTAGCGCGCAATAAATTACAGCTCTACGATATGGTCGGCTGCCTCCACCACTTTAGGGTCATGAGATATGAGAAGTATTATGTGGTCCTGCTTGACCTTCTTGAGAAGAGTAAGAAGGACATCAACACTGTTTTGATCTAACGCAGAAGTTGGCTCGTCAAGCAACATGACACTTGGATTCATAAGCATCATGCGGATAATTGCAATCTTTTGCTTTTCTCCACCAGAGATAGCAGAGCTTCGTTCAGCCAGGCGAACATCAAGATTTTGATCGTCACCAAGCAGTAATTTTTCCAGATTGAATAGCTTGATATAGCTGATTATCTCTTCATCTGTTGGTTGGTTTTTGCAGAGTAGGGTCAGATTATTTCTTACCGTATCGTCAACAATACTTGGCTCTTGTTCAGTAAATCCAAGAGTATTTTTTCGGAGTTCATACTGATTAATTTGAGCTAGTAAGTCCTCGTTAATAGCAATAGTGCCCGATAGGTGAGAAGACCACTCTCCGTTAATGAGTTTCAGGAATGTAGATTTGCCTGTTCCGTTTCCACCGGTAATAGCGTATATATTTCCTTTTGCAAAACTGCAAGACAAGTTGTTCATCAGTACTTTATTCGTATGTGGATAAGAGAAAGATACATTTGTGCAGGTAATTTGATTGACGTTCTCTGATGGAATGATGTTACCAACGGATTCTTGAGGTACATCAAGAATCTGCTCAATTCGATTAAGACTTACCGTAATGCTCTGATAAGCCATACCAAATTCCATGAGAAGCGTAATAGAACCTAAGAGCGATACAAAATAGCTTGAGATAGTTGCAATATAGCCAGGCTGCAGCGCTCCAAGGAAAATTTGATATGCACAGGTAATAAAGACAATGGCTTGGAATACGGCAATTACAGCATTGTTTAATTCCTGTACGCCAAACTCAAGCTTGTACTGCTCATGAATGGCACTACGAACTTTTTGATTGACGGCATAGTGCTGATTAAAGAAACGCTCAAAGAGAGAATGACGCCTGATAAAATCTACGTCTGTGAATTGGGAGAGCTCAATAGATCCATACTGGGACCGCAGTTCTTTAGATTCTTTGTATCTTTTATAGGCCGAAGCTTGGATTTGCTTATAGATAATAAAACTCACTAGCAACAGAACAACCGTTACAAGGGCGGTTAATGGGTTCAAATATAAAATAATTGCCAGTGTGCCTAAGACAGAGACCATAGTCGTTGCAAAGCTCACACATTGTGTAAGTATAAAAATTGAAACGTCATTAGCGTCGTTATTTACTGTCTGGCGATAATGTCCAGAATCATAGGACGAGAAAAACGATGAATCGGCGTGTTGAATCTTGTCAATCAGCTGTCGCTCAATGGTAAACGAAGAATCAATTTGTAACTGACAATAGCGTGTTTTAGCAAGATAGGAACAGCCGGCAATAAGGATTCCTAGTGCGGCAACCACGGCGCAATAGAAAAGTATTTCATTCCAAGTTGTTCCTGCAATAAAAAGATTAATTACAAATCCAACAAGAAGCGGCTGGATCACCATAAGCGCTGTGACAAAGAATGACAGAAAGAGAAAAATCGCAAGACTGCCTTTATCCAGAATGGTAGATATACAGTAACGGATAATGTTAAAAAACTTACTCATTCGAATCACCTTCTGAAGTTGGTAAGAGCAAGATTTCTTCTGTCTTTTAGTTCTCTGCAGTTTTGATTCAAATATAAATTCTTTAAATTTTGTCCGATAAGTTTAATACAACAAAAAAACAATCCAGTACTAATCCGTGAACGGTAACAAAATTGAATCTTGATTAGTGCGGTATGGAACTTAAAGGTTTTCCACAAACCGTTTATACTTACACCAATACACAATGGTTGCGAGGAG
>CAJZJP010000100.1:0-2935 GCA_916050095.1 uncultured Atopobium sp. | reverse complement strand
GCTTCATCTTGTAAAGATTTCTGGCGGTGCACATGCCTAAACCTGAAGCTAACGAGGCAGTACAGGCATCTGCAGAAGAGCAGAAAGCCGCAAGAAGAGCTGCTCGTCGTGCTTCTAAAGGTACCCCAGCCTGGGATAAAGATAGAACACGCAAGCTCTTTGCCCAATATAAAGAAACAAAAGACCCTGAGGTAAGAGACCAGCTTATTGTGAGTCACTTAAACCTCGTGCGCTTTTTGGCCTCCAAGTTTAAAAACCGTGGAGAACCCCTTGATGATTTGATTCAGGTGGGAACCATTGGACTTATCAAGGCAATTGATAGGTTTGAGCCTGATCGTGGTCTTGAATTTACAACATATGCAACGCCAACCATCATGGGAGAAATCAAGCGTCACTTCCGCGACAAAGGCTGGTCAGTACGTGTTCCTCGTCGTTTGCAGGAACTTTCTTCCAAGATTAATCAGGTCACTGATGATTTGACTAAAGAGCTGCAAAGAAGCCCTTCAATTGAAGAGATCGCCCAGCGCCTTGATACTAACGTTGAAGAGGTTCTTGAGGCTATGGAGTCTTCTAGCGCTTATAGCTCTGTTCCTCTTGAGGGAGGCGGCTCTGGCGCTGATGGCGACGAGACTCCTTCAATCATTGACCAGTATGTGACCGAAGATGAGGATCTTGCTGGTTCTGATGACCGCATTGTTCTTGAAGAGGCCATTAGAGACTTCTCGCCACGAGAGCAAGAGATTATTCGTATGCGTTTTGTTGAAGGTCTTACTCAGGTAGAGATCGCGGAGAAACTTAATATCTCTCAGGTACAGGTTTCAAGGCTGCTTCGTCGCACCTTAAAGCGTATCCAAGAAAAGATTGACCCAGAAAGCGTGAACCGTTAATGGATCAAAAGCATCAAAACTTCTCCGATTCAGCTCAAAAATGGAAACAACGTGGCTTAATGGTATGGACAGTCATTGGTCTGGCTGCATTGTTTGCACTTGCACTGTATGTTCTTGGCATCCTGGGACAGGCTGTTGAGCTGCTCGCCATTGGCGCAATTGTTGCGTTTGTCTGTAGCCCTGTTACCAATTGGCTTGAAGACAGGGGAGTGCCTCGTGGCATTTCCGCTCTTATCGCGCTTGTTCTTACGCTCATTGTGCTGGTAGGATTTTTGATTTTGATAGCGCAGCCATTGGTATTTGAGCTTACTACGCTACTCAGAAACGCTCCTTCGTATGCAAGTCAGATAGGAGCAATGGCAAGGGAGTTTTGGCAGAACTTTGACACTCAAAGTAACCCTGCTGTTAGACAGACCGTAGAACTTGCAATTGAACAGGCATCAAGTATTGGAATATCAGTTGCTTCTGGTATTTTGAGTTGGCTTTCCACATCTGCTTTAGGCAACATCTCTTCTATGGCAAACCAACTCATGGTCTTCTTCTTAGGCCTAGTGCTTGCCTATTGGTTGGCTAAAGATTATCCAGTTATTGTCCGTGAGATGGCTATTATTGCTGGTCCTCAAAAAGAGAATGAGTTCAGACTTATTCTTGCAATCTTAAGTAGATCTACCAGTGGATATATGCGAGGCACTATCATTACCTCTGCGATTAATGGCATTCTTGTGTACTTTGGGTGTCTGATTTTAGGCAACCCTTATGCCGCTCTTATTGGCATGGTTACAGGAATCTTCCATATTATTCCTGTAGTTGGACCGGTTTTCTCGGCAGGTATTGCTCTTATTTTGAGCATCTTGGTAGACCCTGTCATGACCGTATGGACTATCGTTATCTTGATGGTTGCACAAAACGTTGTTGATAACGTGCTTTCACCTTTGGTTATGGCAACGAGCGTTAAAGTTCACCCGGGTCTTTCGCTCGTTGGTATTGTCATTGGCAGTGCTCTTGGCGGAGTAGTTGGAACTATTCTTGCCATACCTTTGACAGCAGCACTGAGGGGCATCTTTGTGTACTTCTTTGAGAAGTATTCGGGCAGACAGATTGTCTCGCCAAATGGCGCGCTTTTTAACTCGACGCAGTATGTGGATGAGTCTGGCGCTATTCTGCCAGAGTATGATGCCCTCGATGACCCAAAGTTCTTTGAGGAGTCGCGTCTTGTTGATCAAGACACTACGGCTCATGTGCGCAGCAAGTCTTCAGCTCCCGCACCCAAGATTCTTGGACATGATTTTTCTCAGTTACTTTTTAGGAATACTCAAGAAGTTACTAAGGAACCAGATAAACCATCGTCAGATGCGGTAGACTCAGACAGTACAAAAGAGTAGTTATTTGAATACGGAGAAGTACTTTATGGCTGACTATAAAACAATGACAACAGCAGAGATTCGCGAGGACTTCCTAAGCTTCTTTGAGAGCAAGGGTTGCAAGCGCTATCCTTCTTCATCTCTGGTGCCTTCTGATCCTTCGCTGCTTCTTGCTAATGCTGGCATGAACCAGTTCAAGGAATATTACCAGGGCATCAAGACTATGAAGGAGATTGGTGCAACTTCCTGCCAGAAGTGCCTTCGTACTAACGATATTGACAACATTGGTGACTCTCGCCATCTCTCATTCTTTGAGATGCTGGGTAACTTCTCCTTTGGTGGTTACACCAAGCGCGATGCATGCACCTGGGCAATGGAGTTTATTTCTTCTCCAGAGCACCTTGGCCTGCCTCTTGATCGCCTGTACTTTACTGTTTTTACTGACGACGATGAGGCAATTGAGATTTGGAAGTCTCTTGGTGTAGCAGAAGACCACATCACCCGTCTGGGCGAGGAGGACAACTTCTGGGCAGCTGGCCCAACTGGTCCTTGCGGTCCTTGCTCCGAGATTTACTTTGACCAGGGTCCTGAGTTTGAGGGAGAGGCTCCTGGAGACGATGGTGACCGCTACCTTGAGTTCTGGAACCTCGTCTTTACTCAGTTTGATCGCCAGGAAGATGGTTCTCT
>CAJZJP010000099.1:0-2944 GCA_916050095.1 uncultured Atopobium sp. | reverse complement strand
CTTCAGGAGAAGAACAAGGCAATTGCAAACGATCAGCCTTTGGTTCGCTCCTACGTTATTTCTCGTACCGCTAAAGGTAGTCGTCCCAAGAAGTCTAACTGCGGCGTTGTGGTAAACGGCGATCCAGATTTGCTTGTTCATCTGGCGCATTGCTGCAATCCTGTTGCAGGTGACGATATAGTGGGCTTCATTACACGCGGTCGTGGCGTTTCTGTTCACCGCGCCAATTGCCCTAACGTTAAAGACCTGCTCAACGATCCAAAGCGTATCATTCCTGTTTCTTGGGATGCCAGCGGCGCTACTGAGTTTAGGGTAGAGATTGTCGTTGAGGCAACGGACCGTATGGGCCTTCTTAAAGACGTCACGGTTGCGCTGTCTGACGCTGGTGCAAACATTCTTTCTGCAGCTACACAAGTGGGCGAGCAGGGCGTAGTACGTATGCGTTTCTTGGTTTCTATCTCTGATACCAGCTTGCTTGATACCTTATTTGCATTTGTAACTCGCGTGCCTTCTGTCTACGACGCTCGTCGTATTATGCCAGGTGAAGGCGCTAATCAGATGAGAAGGAGACTCTATGGCTAATCAAAATGAGGGCTGCTCTTGCGGTCATAATCACGAGGAAGAGCACGGACACGGTGGCTGCTGCGGTCATCATGGCGAGCATGGCCACGGTGAGCATGGTCATGGCGGTTGCTGCGGCCATCACGGTCACGGTGGTTGCCATCACGCAAAAGACCAGATTGGCGTCTTCAAAGTAGGTCCTCTTGAGACCAACTGCTACATTTACGTTTCTGGTAATGAGTGCATGATTATTGATGCTGGTGCATCGGGTGCAGAGATTGCTGCACAGCTCTTGAACCTTGAGCTTAAGTACATTGTTGCTACTCACGGCCATGCTGATCATGTTGGCGGCGTTAAGGCTTTGAAGCTTGCTGTGCCTGGCGCTCAGTACCTCATCAACGAAGCAGATAATGAGCTTGCGCAGAGGGCTCATAACTCAAACGAGATTTATGATGATGCTCCAGAGCCAGACGGTTTTCTCCACGAGGGAGATGTTCTCTCTGTTGGAACTGCACAGTTCAAGATTATGGAAACTCCTGGTCACACTCCTGGCGGCATTGTTTTGGTGGGTGAGGGAACTGCTACTGGCGCCGTTTTTGTAGGCGATACGCTTTTCCAGGGCTCTGCAGGAAGAACAGACCTTCCGGGCGGCAACTTTGAAACGCTTAAGGCTTCTTTGAACCGCATCAAGACAGAGCTTGATCCAACCTCCATTATTTTGTCAGGACATGGAAATCAAACGTCTCTTGAGGCAGAGATAGCAACTAACCCTTTCTTACAGGATTAAATCAGCTATAACTTTGATGATTTAGCAAGACAGATTTGCATAGGTGCGGTATAGTACCTATGCAAACTTTTTAGCCCGAGTGGCGGAATGGCAGACGCGGAGGTCTCAAAAACCTTTGAGGAAACTCGTGTGGGTTCAAGTCCCACCTCGGGCACCAGCTAAAAGTTTAAGCTAGATGTGAATTTCTCGTCATATCTAACTTGGTACTTGTAATGTTTTCTTGTTAGAGGTAACCTTACAAGGTACTTTTGAAGCGGGATTGAACGTGAGTCCCCACCTACACAGCGCAAAAGCAGCTGTCTGGTCAGACAATTTAACCTTCGCACGCTACCTGTGCGTATTGTCTCCCAGTTGCTTGTGCACTGGGTTTTTTATTGGCGGACAAGCAATTGTCCAAGAGGGAAGGTGTACAAGATAGCCAAGAACGATGGTCCTCGCATTAATGAGGAAATCACTGCTCGCACGTGCCGTCTGATTGACGCTGATGGTAGTCAGCTTGGTCTTTTTGGCGTCAATGATGCAATGAAGAGAGCTCGTGAGCACGGTCTTGATCTCGTAGAGATTGCTCCAAATGCCGAGCCTCCTGTATGCAAGATTCTTGATTACAGTAAGTTCAAGTATGAGCAGGCTCGCAAGGCCAAGGCAGCTCGCAAGAACCAGGTCAAGATCGAAGTCAAAGAGATGAAGTTCCGCCCAAAGATTGATGTGGGCGATTACGAGACCAAGAAGGGTCACGTACTGCGCTTCCTCAAGAAGGGAGCACGCGTCAAGATCACCATCATGTTCCGTGGACGCGAGATGGCTCACCCAGAGCAGGGCCGTATTGTACTTGATCGCCTTGCTGAAGATTTGAAGCCTTTTGCCACAATTGAGCAGAAACCGCTCATTGAAGGCCGTAACATGCACATGCTCGTTGCTCCAATCAAGGGAGCGTTTGACGAGAAGCCCGAGGGTGCTGAGGATGGCACCACACAGGAGGAGAAGTAGTATGCCTAAGATGAAGACGCACAAGGGTTCGGCTAAGCGTTTCCGCCGCACCGGTACTGGCAAGATTATGCGTGCTAAGGCTTTTAAGAGCCACATTCTTACCAAGAAGTCCCAGAAGCGTATCCGTGGCTTCCGTAAAGAAGCTGTTCTTTCCGCTGGCGATGCAGCAGTAGTTTCTCAGCGTATGGGCGCTAAGAACTAAGCGCGCCACCCACCAGATCAAATAACAAGGAGTGATTAGATATGGCAAGAGTTAAGCGCGCAGTTGCTGGTCGCAAGAAGCGTCAGACGCTCGTCGAGCGCACAAAGGGTTATTACGGAACTTCCTCTCGTACCTTCCGTGGTATGAAGGAGCAGGCACAGCATTCTGGTCAGTATGCTTACCGTGACCGTCGTAACAAGAAGCGTGATTTCCGCGCACTGTGGATTCAGCGTATCAACGCTGCAGCACGCATCAATGACCTTTCTTACAGCAAGTTCATGCACGGCCTCAAGCTCGCTGGTGTTGAGCTTGACCGCAAGGTTCTCGCAGAGATTGCTTACTCTGACGAGCAGGGCTTCGCAGATCTTGCAGAGATCGCTAAGAAGGCTCTCGCTGAGTAACCTCAG
>CAJZJP010000098.1:0-2955 GCA_916050095.1 uncultured Atopobium sp. | reverse complement strand
TCTTCTCGCCATGTTTTTGTGAGGAGTGCGTTGTTGTGTGGAGCTGTGAGAGAGCAGGCTATTGAGCTCGGGAGATGGATTCTGGGTCCACATGCTCTTCTGGGCTGGAGAGCTCGGACGCTGCAAGCTCTGCCTCGGTGAGCTGGGAGTCTTCTTCTTGAGTGCCATCGGATACAGCGTCAGTGCCATCAACACCGTCTGAATTCACACCTTTGAAGTGCTTGCGATAGATGTGGATGAGGCAGCCAACAGAGAGCAGCGCTGAGAGTATATTGGACACAACTGACACGTACCAAAGTGCGTCCAGACCAAATGGCCTCAGTATCAGCAGTGAGCTGATAGGGAAGATAAGTGCCATAAAGATGCTCAAGAGATTGGAAATCTTTGTCTGCTTGAGGGCAATGGCAAGACTCTCGGTGCACATGGTAATCCAGCTAAAAATGAAGATAAAAGCATGAATGCGCATGGCTGGGATAGCCATGTTGAGCAGCTCTTGCGTTCCTTCAGGCAGGTAGAGTTTGACCAAGAACTCCGAGAAGAAGAACGAGACGCAGAAGGCAAAGATGCCAATAATAATGCCTGTGGAGAAGATGTACTTCTCGATAGCAAGCACTCGATCTTTTTTCTTTGCGCCCCAGTTGTAGCCAATGGCTGGCTGCATGGCGTCGGCCTGTCCATAAATGAGCGGCTGAATGAGTCCGCCAGAGTAGAGAAGCACGCCATAAGAAGCAATGGCAATATCTCCGCCGAGGATCAGCAGGGCAGCGTTCATCAACAGCGAATAAATCCTGCTTGAGATGTTCTGCATAAAGATAGGGAAGCCGTTTACAAAGATTTCTTTGATATGCGTCCAATTAAAGTGTGGCTTTACAAACTTAAGGATTTGCTTGTTGCCAATAAAGGGCCAGATGCCATAAAGGGACGAGAAGGTAATTGAGATGCAGTAACCCAGTGCCGCATACTCAACGGATAATCCCAAAACTCCCAGGAAGTAGTATTCAAGTACGGTTCCTAGAATTGCAGAAATAAAGGCAATGCTGGTAGAGCGCCTAATTTTTCCACAAATTTTAAGGAAGTTATCAACGGCGTATGAGATGCACATAACTGGCAAGAAAAGGGTCCATACGCGCAGGTAGATAGTTCCTTGTTCGGCAATCTTTCCTTGAGCACCCATCAGTGCTAAAACGTTTGGTGCACAAAAGAAGAAGAAAATGCCGCTGATAACACCAGTGGTAACGAGCATGATAAAAGCAATGGTAAAGATGTTATTGGCTGTCTGGTGATTTTTCTTGCCGTGCTCAACGGCAATAACCGCAGAGGCTCCAACGCCAATAAGGTCGGCAACTGCAAAGCAGAGAATGACCAGTGGAATGGCAATGGTAACTGCGCCAAAGGACTCCTGACCCAGATAGCGTCCAACAAGGATTCCATCTGCAGTGTCGTAGAGCATCGACGCAAGCATGGCAATAGCACCCGGGAGGGCTGCTCGTATAAATAATTTAAATGGTGGTGTTTCCGCAAAAAGCTTATTCGATTCCATAATTCTCCTCGATTAGTGGTGGAACATGTCAGACAGACTCGTGGTGTGGACATGTGACACGCTCACGAGAAGATTAAAAAAGCATCGAACAAGCCTCCTTACATACTTGCAGGTACACGGACAGTTGCACATACTAACACAGCAAAGTAGCTAATGCTATGATTTATTTGAACATTTTAGACAAGTGTGAGGATTTGTTGTGCCAACGGAACAGAAGAAAGACATGGGTGTTGAGTTAACCAAGCTGGCTGAAAACTCAAGAGTAGGAGAGCTTTCTAAAAAGGTCACCGAGGCATCATCTGAGCTGGCAGAAAACGTTTCTGAAGTAGCAGAGCGTGCCGAGAAAATCCTCGTAGTTGATGAGGATCAGCCTCTGAACCGTCCTGCATCTGACCGAGTTAAGGCCACTGTTCCTAGAACTCCTGCTCAACATATCTTGCGCATTGTTTCAATTGTTTTGATTATTTTGGGAGCAGCAGATGTTTTGACAACATTATCGTCTCTTTTTGCTACTATAACAGGCTTACAACCTGCGGTTCCTTTAGAGCAGCTTGAGTTTAGTGGCGTGTATTTTACGTTTAGCAATAACATACTTCTGGGCTATGTATTTGTACTTCTTATTGGTATGTTGCAAGCTGTCACCTCAATATTTGGATTACGTGCCGCCAAAGACTCATCAAAAGTTGAACCATACAGATTTCTTTGCTATCTGATTGGCTTGATTATTCTGGTAGGAATTTTATGGGCCTGGGGTAGAGGAGAGTTGATTATTCTTGATCCCTTTGTTCAACTTAATACTATAGTTTACGTGGTAATTTGTTCCAATCTTGCGGATAAAGTAAAGAAGGAGCATGACCAGGGTATTGTGGGAACTACGTATTGGCGCTCTCGTCATCAGCGAGTTCTTCATTTCTTTTCACTGGTCTCTATTGCATTGAGTGGAATTGCACTTTTTCTAGTTCTGATTCTGCTTGGACTGCATGACCTTTCTAGAGTTGTAAATCAACCGTTCTTGGCAACTGTTAATCAATTTCTTGAGCAACAGGGTATTCTTACCATTTTCTTGGTGACACTTGGTGCGGCATTTTCTCTTATTGCAGGTCTTTTAGCTCTAAAGGGTTCAAATGATGCCCGATTTATTAGACCGTATATTCTTGCGGTTACCGTTATCGTTCTGTTTGACGTAGCAAGAATTGTCTTTACGGCATTAACGCAGGGTATTCCTATCGTAACCAGCCAAGATATCTTTGAGTTGGTTTATAACGCCACGGGATGGTATTTGGCTATTCGTATTGAAGCGGGATTGCCAAATAGCTATGGTCTACGCTTGTGGAAGAAGATTTGTTCCAATGCGTAGCATGTAAAAAGCAATTGCTTGCAAAAAGCCTCTGTATCTGAACTGCCTCCCATTTCTT
>CAJZJP010000097.1:0-2960 GCA_916050095.1 uncultured Atopobium sp. | reverse complement strand
GTAAAACGTGTGCCTACACCTTCGCGTGAAAGTACCTCAATAGAGCCGTCATGATTATCGACTATCCATTTTGCAATGGATAGTCCAAGTCCAGAACCCTCATTACTTTCAATACGAGCGTTGTCGGCTCTCCAGAATCTCTCAAATATATGAGCGGCTGCTGTCTCGGACATGCCCATACCTTCATCTTCGATTGCAACTTGAACGGTTTTCTCGTCATACGCGACATTAAAAGAAATGGTGGTCTGAGCAGCAGAATATCGAGCAGCATTTTGCACGATAATACGGATAGACTGTTTAATCATGGCGGTATCAGCAAGCACCTGATAGCGGTCATCCTTCAATACACCTTGATCAAATTTCAGCACATAGTGATGATCTGGATCAATCATCTCCGACTCTTCACAGACCTCAGAAGTTATCCGTGCAAGATTGAGCTTAGTCTTTGTGAGGGTATTTCTTCCTGCGTCTCCGCGTGCTAAGAAGAGGAGCTGCTCAACAAGGTCATGCATGTGTTCGCTCTCGGATTTGAGGGCAGCGATGGACTCATCTAGTACCGCTTCGTCTGTCTTACCCCAGCGATCCAGCATGTCAGTATAACCTCGGATAACAGCTATAGGTGTGCGAAGCTCGTGGCTGGCATCGTTGACAAAGCGCATCTGTTGCAATTTTGCTTCTTGCATACGTTGAAGCAGTTTATTCAAGGCAATCTCAATACTTGCCAGGTCTTGGTCACCCGTTTGAATCTTTGGAGCGTTGATATTGGCTTCTTCAATTGCCTGTTCAAGACTCCTTATTTTCTCGCTTTTGACCAGGACGTCATTTGTTGTAGCTTCGGTAGAGAGAACATCACTATTTACTAGTTGGTCGGCTTTAAGTGCAAGTGTATTGAGGGGCTGAAGAGCTCTTCTGACACGACGCATATCACCGAAGAATGACAACAGATCAATGATTTCCCAGATAAGAATTGCAATATACATGGGCCAGAAGCGTGCTAACTCTTCGCCTAAATCAAATATTTTGGCGCCAAAAGTAGGGCCATGAACAATGTATTTTAGGCTTGAGAGTCCGTGTAAGAAAGTGAATCCAGTAAGAGAAATAGAGTGAGACTCAGTAGGGAAAAATCCTAGGTAAAAAGTACCTTGTGGAACATGCTGGTTATACGTATAAATAAAAATCAGAGCAATATTTACCAGTAAAAAGAGATTAAAGCCGACGTAATTCATCATCTTACGCCACCAAAATCCCCAGGTAATTACTCCAGCTGTCGACGAATCAGAGGGAGTAAAGAAAGGCTTTTTATGCTCTTGTATGGTGGACTGGTTATGCTTCTCTGATGACATATCCGACTCCACGAACAGTAGTAATTAGCTTGATGTTATAGCGGTCGTCAATTTTTGCACGTAGATGGGCAATATGTACATCCACGTTATTAGTTTCTCCGGCAAACTCATAACCCAAGGCTTCAGAAGCAATACGCTCACGGCTCATAACAACACCAGCGTGTTCCATGAGCGTACGGAGGACTTCAAATTCCTTAGTAGTAAGTTCGATTGAATCGTTCTTGACACAGACTTCTCTACGATCAACATCAAGCGAGACATCTTTAATTGTAAAGGTGCTTGTAGCAGCTGTTTGAGGAATTGTCGGGGAGTTCAAACTGTCTGCCTCATGGTGCTTGAGTGCCACGCGAATACGGGCGAGTAGTTCCTCTATCGCAAAAGGTTTGGTGAGGTAGTCGTCTGCACCCGCATCCAGACCAGCCACTTTATCCATAACCGAATCACGAGCAGTGAGCATGATAGTTGGCGTGTTTTTCTCGCGACGAATCCTTCTAAGAACTTCTAGACCATTAAGCTGGGGGAGAAGTACATCAAGCAAGATAAGGTCGTAGTCATTTGACAGTGCTTTTTCAGCTCCGGTTCTTCCGTCAAGAGCTTTGTCTACTTCATAGCCCTCATGTTTAAGCTCGAGTTCTATAAAGCGTGCAATTTTTTCTTCATCTTCAACGATAAGAACCTTAATCATTTTCTCGCCTAAATATCGAAGTTTTCTATTTTAGGTTTGGAACCAATTGCATTTTATTTTTTGTCGATAACATCTTTTTTGATGGAACCCGCTGCATCTGCAGCCTTATCCATTGCCTCATTTACATCAACAACAATAGGATAAGCTCCCTGGATGTGATAGCGCATTTCAAAGAACAGACCAATGATGAGCAGCCAGAATGTAGCACCCCAGAGGAATAGTCCAACAATTGGAATAATTACTGGCATGGCCATGAACTGCTCACCGCGACGAGTAACAATAAATTTTGTCTCTACGCTTTTATGGAACAGCTCTTTGCACTTCTCCCAGAGAGAAGACATGTTCTCTGAGAAATCTGACTTCTTGCTTGATTCTTGGTAGGCAATTTGAGCTGCTTCCATTTCTGGAGAAACGTCTGACTGTGCAGCTGACTCAGTAGTATAGTTTGCAGTCTGCTTAGTGGACTTGCCCTGCTTCTCGAGCCAAATAATTGCATCAAGAACATTATCATCACAAGCGTCAAGTGCTGCCTTTGCGTCCTCGTAGCTTACGCCGCACTTCTCGCGAATTACTTCAACCTTTTCTAGCTTTTCCATGATCAGCTTCCTTTCGAGATGTTAAAGACGCCTCTCGTCTTCGTGATACATGGTCTCTTATAAAGATTAACCAATTATTGAGACTAGATTAAGCTTTCATAAGTATTTTAATGGGATTGTTTACACGTCTCAATTACAGGTAGCGCGCTTACCACTTACCGATTACTTATAAAACTAGCTTGTTTTAGCTATTCAGCAGTTTGAAACTATTAAATAGTTATATATAGCTAACTTATGGCAGTTGAAGCCTTGCTTTCTCTGTCAAAGCCAGCCTGAATAACAGACACTACATTGTGAGTTTGTGGCAGGAGGCGGTGTGGGTATGGCAAATCGTCA
>CAJZJP010000096.1:0-3030 GCA_916050095.1 uncultured Atopobium sp. | reverse complement strand
GGGTTGTTCTCCTTCATCGCGGTGTCAATGAAGACCGACGGCTTGAGCGTGGTAAACGAGAACTCCTCGGCAACACTCGACCAGTCAGTAAACAGCAGGTCAGCCGAGAGAACCGAAGTATTGGAGCTGAAGTCGGTCTCAAAGGAGAGCTCCTCTGGGTCCGCGTCAGCGTAGCGAGCAAGAATCTCCTCCATACGGGCAGGATAGCGCTTCAAATACTCTGGGTGTGGGCGGACCACAATTCGCCAACCGCGGCCCATGAGCTGCTCAAGCAGGCCGTCAAGGCAGCTGTCCATCAAGTTGTCATACTGCCACGAAGGACCAATCAGCAACAGGGGTTTCTCGCCAGGTTTGCGCTGGCCCAGATTCTGCTTCTGGTAGTTTTTGATTGACCTATCGAGAAGATCGTAGCCAATAGCAGGCTTTCTCTTGGATGGCGTACCGTAGTACTTCTCGACCAGCTCAAGATCGTGCTGCTGGTGAGGGCCAACGCAGAGGACGTCGTCGTAGTAGGTGTACTCGTTGCGTGTTGAGGTAACCGTCATGGAAGTCATGTGGTGGCACATATACATGTACTCAGCGTCTTTACGCACGTAGGAGCGCTTCATGTAGGAGCTCTCCAGGTCGCCGAGGGAAGTTACCACAACATCAGCGTCGAGCTTCATGAAAAGCGTGATGAGGCGACGCTGACCCAAGTAATACGGAATCAGACGAGGCTGCTGTTTTGCCAGTTCAAAGACCTGGTCGTTAGGGTCAGAGGTGACATAGTGGATACGAATGTCAGAGTTTGCCAGCAGCCACTCGATGGCGCCCTGGAAGTACTTGTAGAAACCACTTGACTCGGAATAGAAAACCAGGTGCTTGCCGATGGTATCAAAGAAGCGCTTGTAGTCCTCTTTTTCTCGAGCAGCATGAGGATCGCGCTGGAACCATTTGTGTGTGGACTTGGTTGCTGCGTCCATTGCCTCAAACTCATCACGAGCAGCATTGAGATCGTCGTAATCAACCTGTTTACGAGGGTTGATGATGATGTTGCAGACAATTTGGACCAGGATTGAGAGAAGATTTGAGCAGACCCAGTAGAATGCCATGCCACAGACAACGTAGACTGCAAGTACCAGCGACATTGCAATAGAAAGGCCGTTTGTGGTGTTCTTCTCTGCACGAGACTGCTCGCGCTGAAGCGGATTCAGCTTGTTGGAAGCAAGACCAAGAGCAACCGAGGACAAAGCTGCTGCCAGTGGCATAATCCAGGTGATACCGCCATCGATGATTGGGGTCATGCCCAAAAACTCTGTGCCAGGTGCGCCAGAATCAGTGATGCCATGGATAACGTCAACCAGGCCGAACAGGATGACTACCTGGATTGCCAGAGGAATAAGACTCAATAGCGGGTGATAACCTGCCTTTTTGTTGAGCTCGTTGGAGCGCTCCTCGATGGTCTCCCTGTCGCCGAAGTAACGCGTCTTCAAGCGGAAGGTCTCGGGCATAAGGCGCACCATAACAATAGAGTTTTGTTGCGTCCAGAGTGCCAGGGGCATCAGGATGATTTTAGTTGCAAGGGTAAAAAGGAAGATTGCCGCCCACCAACTGCCGGTCAAGTCGTATGCGGGCTGAACGATAAGTGAAAAAACGTGCGCGAGCTGCTCCATATACAAACCTTCTACGAGAAAACTCTACAGAAGCCAATAAAACCTAAGACCTAAAACCTAAACCTAAAACCTAAAAATCTAAAACCTGCAAAACCAATGGAATTCATGGCAAACTAAAAGAAAGCTACGATGTCTCAATGAAGTTTGCAGTATCTAAAGTTAACCTGAAGAAACCATTTGTGCATAACTAATTTATGGTATCAAAAAACGCTATTTATCGGCAGTTTAAAGCGAACAATCAAAATGTAAAATCTTTAATTTGAATGGACAAAATTTATTCATAAATTGTTCTTTTTAAAATCATTCTATAAAAGTTACGTAGGCAATTGTCTTTCTCGTTAATCAAAATTTAACCCCTGAAATGGCATTTTATTTGATTTTGGGGTTGCAATCGCAGTTCTGCTGGCTAAAATACTCTCCATGTTATTTTTAATATTCGGCGCAATTGAGCGCTTTTGAAATGAGGAGATTCTATGCAGGCTAATCTGCAGGAGCTAAAAGAGACCTATTCGCGGCAGACGTATAGTGTGTTTTCGATCAACCGCCAACAGAAGATTGCTGACTCCCAAGTTACCTTTTCGCTTGCTCATTCTGTTTTCATCATTCCTGTTTTTGGAGCTGCCGAGATTACTATTGGTGGAAATGAATTTGTCTGCGAAGGAACCACGGTTGTACATGTTCCTGCAGGTCAGACCGTAACATATCGAACCCTTTACGGACGCTCGTTTGACCATGTAAACATCTACTATGATGGCATTCAGGGCGATGTCACCAGCCCAATCTTCAATGCCTATGCATTTGATCCTCAGGGATTCGATCGCATTCTTGATAAGGTGCTTGACCTGGAAAAACTTAACACCACCCCATCGCTGGACAATCGTGTTGCTCAGATTGTCAATGGCACCGAGCTCATCAAGTCTATGTTCCTACTCACCAACAGCCAAAAGGTTCAGGAGAGCATGGCCGAGGCTCGCACGTATATTGAGCTCCACTTTGCAGATCCAATTACTATCCCTGGCCTGGCTAAGCGTTGCGGAATGAGCACTCAACGTTTCTCCAACAATTTTGTCCAAACATTTGGCGTTCGCCCAATGACATTCATCATTGCAAAACGTCTTGATCATGCTCAACAGCTGCTTCAATCTGGTCTTTCTGTGCGCGAGACTTCCGAGGCAGTTGGCTATAGCGATCCGTTCTATTTCAGCAGACTATATAAGAAGCACATGGGCGTCACGCCTCAGGATGTTCATGACAGCTATGAAGGAAACGTCCTGATTAAGTAGCTGTCGTTTAAGACTGCCTGTTGCTACTTGCAGAAATTACTTGCCCAATTACTTGTGGCAAAGCTGGTCGCAGGTTTTATTGCAAATCAAAGGGT
>CAJZJP010000095.1:0-3068 GCA_916050095.1 uncultured Atopobium sp. | reverse complement strand
CCACCAACGTTAGCAGGGTCCGTTGAATCTCCCTGCATGGTAACAAGGAAAAATGCGGTAACAGGCTGGTTAGCAGGAGTTACCTTACGACCAGTGAACTCAAAATAGAACTGACCACCGTTGTTAGTAACGGTGTTGCTGTTTCCGTAGAAAGCATACGTAAAGTCATAGTCAGTAGCAGGGAGCTCAGGATAAGCGCCTGCGGTGACCAGAGTAGTGGTTACACCAAAAGGAGCAAAACCAGGACGAGTAGTGGTGTAGTGAGAATACGCACCGGTGTCTCTAATGGTCTGACCAACGCGAACGACAATCTCGCCATACTGACCAGGGACAGGAGTCTGGTGGCCAGAATGCTGAGGGTTGTCTGTAAGGACCCTGGATGTATCGGCATTACCGTCAGCCGAGAAAACAGAAACCTTTACACCTGGTGTAGATGTATCAATACTGTCTGCAAATGCAAGTTTTGGTACAGAAACTGCAAGAACTGCAACAAGCGCAAGCGCAAGCGTGCATGCAATTCTCTGAAGCGTCTTAATGTGGCGCATAAATCCTCCTGAAACTATTACAAGTAATTAATTACTCTTACGACCAAAAATCAGCCGTAAGAGCATAGAGGACAAGGCAATTCTTAGTAAATGAGCCAAGAGAGATTACATATATCTTTCATAGGTTTTCCACGCTTTTTCCATATGTTTTGCGCAAAAAAGCGCGGCGAGAAACTCACCGCGCATAAATACATAGGTAGTAATGCTTGTAGGTCAAAAACTACTTAACAAGCAGGAAGTATGCGATAACAGCAATACCCAAAATAATACGGTACACACCAAAAGGCTTAAAATCATGCTTGCGGACATAACCCATAAGCGCACGAACCATAACCAGCGAAACAATAAAGGCTACCAGGCAACCTACACCCAGAATAACTGCCTCGGGAATGGTAAAGGTATTGCCTTTCATAAAGTAGCGTACAAGTCTCAACGCAGAAGCGCCGGCCATAGTAGGAATAGCCAGGAAGAACGTAAACTCAGCAGCCACCGCCCTCGAGCAACCAAGTGCTAAACCGCCCAGGATGGTTGCACCAGATCTTGAAGTACCTGGAACAATTGCAAGTACCTGGAACACACCAATGCCAATCGCGGTCTTCCAGTCCAGGTTGTCAATGTCTTGTACGCGGGCCAGGTTGTCGGCAGAGGGGGCCTTAAGGGATGCTGCAGCATCTGGGCTCATGTGCTTGCCTCGAGGCACCTCAACCTTTACTGCTGCAGCGACCTTCTCGCGATGGAGCTCAAGCAGGATGAAGATGATGCCGTAGAAAATAAGAGTTGCAGCAATAACAAAAGGGCTTCCAAGATGCTCTTCAATGAAGTCGTTGAGCGGCAGGCCAATTGCCGCAGCAGGAACGCAGCTGACCACCACTTTTGCCCAGAGTTTCCAGGTAGAGCGCTTCTCGTCTTTGGATTTCTTTGGCGAGAAGGGATTGAGCTTGTGGAAAAATCCCACACATACTGCAAGAATTGCGCCAAGCTGAATAACTACTAGGAACATATTCCAAAAGTCTTCAGAGACATTGAGTGGTAAAAACTGATTGAGCAGCAGCATATGGCCTGTTGATGAGATAGGTAGCCACTCGGTAATACCCTCAACCACGCCAAATAACGCTGATTTAAGCGCTTCAATCCACAAAATTGCCGACTCCACTAAAACCTCCTTGGGGACTGATTACGAACCTATTGTACGCAATCCGTTCGCCCTTTCTTTTCCTACCGTTCACGGTTTTACCTAACGACTTTACTACTTTAAAAGTGCCTTGTTTTCTGCAAAGTTGGCATTTGGAACCAAAAACAAGTAGAATTGACACCCTCGCACGAGCGGAGAGAAGCGATTATGCGTATTTTTGAGGTCAAGTGTTATCTGACCTCGCGCTTGAAGCCAGTAATGAGCGGATGGCACTAACTGCGCACTAATCGGAAGCCCCCAATCGCGGAGGTCGATTTGAATAAATATATGCGTCACAGACGCTTACCTTCATGCTCCATCCTTATGACAGCACTCCTTGCAGCAGTGCTTGTTGTTAATACCTTTTTGTTTGGCGTCTCAAGAGCTCAGGCAGAGACTCTTGAAGAGCTCCAGGCCAAGGTAGAGCAGACCAATTCTGATTACGATGCCGCCAATCAGCGTGTGGCTGAACTGCAAAAACAGATTGCAGATAATGAGGCGCGTATTGCAGAGATTGAACAGCAACTCCCAGAGCAGCGCTTAAAAGCTGCAGAGTCCATTAGAGCAATGTATCGCATGCAGCAGGGCTCTATGGGAATTATTGATCTGCTTTTATCGGCAGATAACTTTAATGATTTGATTGCTGTTATTCAGTATCTTGAGATTATCCAGAACAAAAATTCAGATGCTATCAACCACCTGGTTGATCTTAGCAAAGAGCTTTCTGAGACTCAGTCATCTTTAAATGCACAGATGGCAGAAGCAGAGGAGCAGAAGAAGGCTGCTGAGGATGCTATGAATGCAGCAATTGCAACAAGAGAGCAATTGCAGGCAGAGCAAGCTCAACAGGCAGCAGCAGAAGCAGCTGCTGCAGAAGAAGCACTAAAAGAGGCTTCTACTGAGACCACCTTTACCAACGCTTCTGGTAATACCACTGAAGTCACCACCCCATCAACTCCTTCAGCTCAAAATGTTGACTGGTCAAGCGATAAGACCAACTTTGTAAGCAGCTGGGGCGCTCGAATTGACGCCTATCTTGCTGGCTCCCCTCTTGCTGGCTACGGCTCAACCTTTGCCGAGGCTGCATGGGCCTACGGCGTTGATCCGCGTCTCTCGCCTGCTATTTCTGCAGTTGAGAGTACAAAGGGTAGGTATAACTTCCTCCCCTACAACGCATGGGGCTGGGGCTCTTCAAGCTGGGGTAGCTGGGAAGAGGCTATCTGGGATCACACAGCTGGTCTTGCTGCTGGTTACGGCGGAAGGCTTTCTGTCTCTGGTGCTGCAAAGTACAACCCAGCTAATCCAAACGGCTGGTACTCGGCAGTTCTCACGCAGATGGAACTCATCTAAGC
>CAJZJP010000094.1:0-3211 GCA_916050095.1 uncultured Atopobium sp. | reverse complement strand
GCCTCTCCACCACGATCAACCTCTGCGTCAAGGTGAGCTGGCAGTGCACGGTTAAGGTTCTCGGTGATTCCACCACCGGTGATGTGTGCCATAGCCTTGATAGGAGCTCCTGCGCGAAGAGCGGCAAGCAATCCACCTGCGTAAATAGTAGTTGGACGCAAAACAGCGTCTGCGAGTGACTCTCCACCGAGCTCCTCTAGTGGCTGGTTAAGCTCCTCAACCGTTTTGCCCTCAATGGCTACCTTGCGTACCAGCGAATATCCGTTGGAGTGAATGCCAGAAGAAGGAAGTCCCAGAATGACGTCACCTTCACTGACCTTCTCGGGACCTAAAATCTTTGGTTTGTCAACAACGCCTACGACAAAGCCAGCAAGATCGTAATCGTCAGGATTCATAACACCTGGATGCTCGGCCATCTCGCCGCCTACCAGCGCGCAGCCACTCTTGCGACAGCCTTCTGCAATGCCACCAACAACCTCGGCGACTGCCTCGGCTTTAAGCTTGCCCACAGCAACGTAATCCAAGAAAAACAGCGGCTCGGCGCCCATGGGAACAATGTCGTCGACGCACATGGCAACCAGGTCCTCACCTACCGTATTGTGGCGATTGAGAAGCTGAGCAATAGCAAGCTTAGTGCCAACGCCGTCGGTGCCACTGACCAGTACAGGCTCTTCCATGTCTTTGAGTGCTGCTGCCGAGAAGCAGGAGCCAAAGCCACCCAAGCCGCCAATGACCTCGGGACGAGTAGTTGTAGCAACAGCAGCCTTGATGGCGTCGACCGCACGAGCGCCCTCATCAACGTCAACGCCTGCGTCGGCGTAGGTAATCTGCTTGGTTGGATCAGCGGAAGTGGTCATTGTTTCTCCCCTTACTGCTCTGAGGGCATAAGGCCCTCATCAATTAACTGCTGTTCTACCTGGTCAAACTTTAGTGCATACGATGGATGCAAGTTGTCTGGTTTGTTCTCTGGCAAGAATCTCTGATGGAAGTCCTCTGGAATTTCCACGGGATACTTACCGCTAAAGCAAGACTCGCAATAACCCCTTGAGGGTACGCATGCAAGCAGGCCCTCAAGGCTTAAGAAGCCCAAAGAATCTGCGCCGATATACTCGCAAATTTCTTCTGTACTCATTTTTGCTGCCACAAGCTGGTGCTGGTCAGCGGTATCAATGCCGTAGAAGCAGGGCCACGCTACCTTAGGAGAAGCGCTTCTGACGTGCACTTCTGTGGCTCCCGCGTCTCTGAGTAGCTGAACAATCTGTTTTGAAGTGGTTCCGCGAACAACAGAATCGTCCACCATTACAATGCGTTTATCTGCGACAACGTCAGAAAGTGCGTTGAGCTTAAGTCGAACGCCCAGCTCACGAAGCTGTTGTGTAGGCTGAATGAACGTTCTTGCAACGTAGCGGTTCTTGATGAGGCCGGTACCAAAAGGTACGTCCAGCTCTTGCGCAAAGCCCTCAGCTGCAGGAACACCGGAATCTGGCACACCAATTACCAGGTCAACGTCTGCTGGCGTCTCTTTTGCCAGCTGACGACCCATCTGGTGACGGACGGAATATACCGAGCGGCCACTAATAATAGAGTCAGGGCGCGAGAAATACACCTGCTCAAAGATGCAGTCTGCCTGCTGACGAGGAGCAAGTCCCATCTCAGAAGACAGGCCATTATCCGAGATGCGGATAATCTCGCCAGGGGCCACCTCGCGCACATACGTAGCGCCCACAATATCCAGCGCGCACGTCTCAGATGCAACTACCCAGTTATTCTCGCCTTCCTCGCCAATATGGCCGAGTACCAGCGGACGAATACCGTTAGGATCCCTAAACGCATAGAGGGCGTTCTCGCGGATGAGCACCATGGCGTAACCACCCTCGATGAGGTTCATGGTTGCAGCAATACCGGTGCGCAGACGGTGTGTACGACGAGTAAAGTAGCCGATGAGCTGGGCTGCTACCTCGGAATCCGTGTGCGATCTAAAGGAAATCTGGCGAGAAGACAGTTCTTCTCGCAAGGAGTCAAAGTTAACGAGGGTGCCGTTATGCGCCAGGGCAATGAGGGTCTCATCGATGGACGACATGTGTGGCTGGGCCGACTCCCAGCCCTTGGCACCCGCGGTGCCGTAGCGGCAGTGGCCGATAGCCACTTTACCTGGCATTGCGTTGAGATCGTCGTTGTTAAAAACTTCAGTTACGAGGCCCGTGTCTTTTCTGATAAGCACGGTCTGGCCGTCGCCGACGGCTATACCTGCGGAATCTTGCCCGCGATGCTGCAGCGCGTGCAGCGCAAAATAAGTGAGTCGAGCAACGTCACGGTCAGGCGCCCATACTCCAAAGACGCCACATTCCTCGTGAAGTTCCATTGGATCCCCTCCGGATGCCTCGGCTTGAGTCACCCTTGATCAAACGTCTCTCACGTTTGGCAACAGTACATACAGTGTACCTGGAAATTTGCAAGAAAAAGCGCTCCGAACAAATATGTTCGGAGCGTGTAACAATTTTTTAAGAAAGTAGCATTTTACTGCCCTGACTGACAGCTTCTGGCTGCGTACAATACTCTTTCTGAACCGTCAGCGTGCCAGCTACTGGGCCTTTGGCTGAGCCTCGGTTTTTGGAACACAGATGAGCATGGTTCTGCCGTACTGGTCAGTGTAATTGCAGGTAAAGAGCGTAAGAACATGATCAGCGCGAGAAATAACATCTGCTGCATCAGAACGCGAGCTTACAGCTCTAGAAAGCCTATCTTTTAAGTAGGACCTAAACTCATCGACAGAATTGAAGTTAAATTGCCTGACTTCCTCGTCGTCTTCGTCGGTATGATAGGTGAATACCGGCTCAAGTTCATATGTCTGAGTAGGTGTGACGTACCAGATGGTCTCAACCTTATCGAAAGTAGATTGATCATTCATTGCTCCAATGTACTGGAACATGGAGCCGTTTCTCATGTGGTGACCATAGAGAATGGTCTGCTGGTCAGTAAGGCCATTTGGATTGTTCTGGTAGTCCATGAAAATCTGGCCGCCGATTGACCACTCACCTTTTGCGTTAGTATGCAGGTAGTACTCATTGTCCGTGGTCTGATACACAGGGTAGTTGACCTGCGTATCTGGAATCTGAATCCAGCCGACAACCTGGTTGTTTACTGCCTGAAGACCAGCCCAATCAATAACTGGAGCCTCGTCTTTTTTCTCGGAAACTGTTGCGTATGTAGC
>CAJZJP010000093.1:0-3241 GCA_916050095.1 uncultured Atopobium sp. | reverse complement strand
CCAGCAGTGGTGCTCTTCTCCGATCTTGGTCGGGGAGTGCGCAGCTGGCTGCACCTATTGCGTTTCTCGGCGCTTGGCATGCCTGTTGTAGCCCTAGAGGCTCGGCCATGCGAAGCGTCACTCAAAGACGCTTGGAGGGGAGCGTTGACGGCAGAGGAGCTTGCCAGCGCGCTCATCAACCCAGATGACGCTGCATCCTCCACGCTCAAGCAGCTCATCGATGACGCACTGGTAACTACCGCGGTTGCATCGCGCTTCCTCGGGCGCACAACCGTCACCTGGGGAGAAGGTCTAGGCGGCTCGCAGGCTCTGTTTGCGGCAGCACTTCTACCCAAGGCAGTGAGCGCTACCATGGCCCTGAACCCGCTCTTTGCCGACAACGCAACAACCCTGCGTACGGTTGTCGGGTGCGGAGACACCCCGCAGTCAGATGCAGCTATCGACGCGGTTGGTCTTCTCGACAGCGCGTGCGCGGCAGAGCTGGTGCGTGTGCCTGCGCTTATCGGCACGGCTCTGCTGGACCAGAGCGCTCCAACTGAAGGAACGTTTGCGCTGTACAATCGCTTGCCAGGACAGAAGGAAATGCGCGTGTATCCCAAGTTTGGCCACGAGCGTATTAATCAGTTTGAGAACGAGCAAATCAACTATCTCCGCGAGGTTATATCAGGGCTTTGTCATAACTAAGCGGACTATAATTACGTAGGTTCTTTGAAGTTGCTTTTGATCAATGCTTTGGTCGGCTACTTCAGTACATTGTTGTATGAAACCAGTTGGATTTTCCAACGTGTGAAAGGATAAAGCATGTCCAGTAACGTACCATTTAGCGGTGTTGTTCCACCAGTTGTAACCCCAGATACCCCAGACCATCAGCTTGATGTTGTGTCGTTTGAGCGCTCCATTAACCGCCTCATTGAGGCTGGCGTAGATGGCCTGTTCTTCCTTGGCTCTTCCGGTGAGGTTGTTTTTGCAACTGATGAGCGTCGCGATCAGATTGTTCGAGAGGCTGTTCGTATTGTTGACCACCGTGTTCCGGTCCTTGTGGGCATCATTGATACCGAGACCGAGCGCGTCCTGGAGCATGGTCGCCGTGCCCTCGCACTAGGTGCAGATGCTCTTGTAGCAACTGCTCCTTTCTACGCACTTGGTGGCCCAGCTGATGTTGAGGAGCACTTCCGCATCCTTCACCAGGAGCTGGATGCACCTCTGTTTGCGTATGACATTCCTGTCTGCGTTCACACTAAACTTCCTTGGAAGATGCTTGCTCGTCTGGGTGCAGAGGGCGTTCTTGCAGGCGTTAAGGACTCTTCTGGCGATGACGTTTCCTTCAGGTATCTTGTTCAGGAAAACGAGAAGAACGGTCACCCTCTAACCCTTCTGACTGGTCACGAGATTGTTGTTGACGGCGCCCTTCTTTCTGGTGCAGACGGTTCTGTTCCTGGCCTTGCTAATGTTGAGCCAGAGGGCTACGTCCGCATGTGGAAGGCAGCTCAGGAAGGTAACTGGGCAGAGGTCAAGCGTGAGCAGGACCGACTTAACGAGATTTCCCACATCTTTGATGTCACTTCAGGCGTTCAGGGCTATGGCGCTGGCGTTGGAGCATTCAAGTGCGCACTTAACCTCATGGGCATTTTTGATTCTGACCAGATGCCTCGCCCTGTTAAGCCACTTGATGGCCAGAACCGTGAGGCAATCAAGCAGGTTCTTATTGCAAACGGCCTTCTCTAAACAAGAGGGGACACCATGGACTCTAAGTTTGTTTCTCCAACACATGTTTGCGCCGTTGATATTGGCGGCACAAAAATTGCCTGTGGCATAGTCACCCTTAACGGCACTGACGCTCCAAACGTCCAGTCCGTAAAGAAGGTCCCAACTAACGCAAAAGAGGGTGGCAAGCAGGTTCTTGCCACCGTTCTCCAGGCAATTAGAGAGGCACTTGCTCGTGCAGAAGAGCTGGACCTAACCATCTCTGGCGTGGGTATTTCTTCTGCTGGTGTTGTTGACCCTCGTACGGGCGACATCACCTACGCAAATGAGCTTATGCCCGGCTGGGGCGGAACCGCTCTTGGCTCTGCAGTTACCAGTGAGTTTGGCCTTCCGTGCAGCGTCCTTAATGACGTTCATGCTCACGCTCTGGGCGAGGCTCGTCACGGTGCTGGCCACGGCAAAGATAGCGTTCTTACCGTAGCAGTTGGCACGGGCATTGGTGGCGCTTTTGTGAACCACGGCATCTTGATGTTGGGCGCTCACGACGAGGCTGGTCACATTGGTCACGTTGCAACTCCAGCAGCTGCAGGTGTTGATTGTCCTTGTGGTGGAACTTCTCACCTTGAGCCTGTTTCTGCAGGTCCTGGCATTATTCGCGAGTACGTCCGCCTTGGCGGCTCCGACACGCTTGAAGACGGTTCTGCTCTTGATGGCGCTGAGATTGACCGTAGGGCTCTTGCTGGCGAGAAGATCGCTCAAGCTGCAGAGGAGCGCTCGGGCCGCGCACTTGGTGAGGTCTTGGGCAGCATGTGCAATATGCTTGACCCTTCTGTCATCATCCTGTCGGGCTCCGTTGCAGAGTGTGGCAAGTACTGGCATGAGGCACTTGAAGCTGCATTTAAGTTGCAGGCCATGCCTCCTGTTCAGGCAACGCCTATTGTGAAGGGCACGCTTGGTGGAGAAGCCCCTCTTATTGGAGCTGCAGAAAACCTTGTTCTACCTGGCTATTTAGAGACGCGTCTTTAGGCAGATGCATGTCAGCAGGCAAATTGCTTGCTGACTAGGTATGTCGCAAAGACAGATATCTTTTAACGTACGTACATTCTGGTAAGGAGAATACCGTGGCACACTCAGAGCTTGTTGAGTCACTTAAAGGAAAACTCATTGTCAGCGTCCAGGCCTATCCTGGTGAGCCTATGAGGCATCCAGAGACTATGGCTCAGATTGCACGCGCTTGTGAGCTTGGCGGCGCTGCTGCGATTAGGTGCCAGGGCTTGTCTGATATCTCTGCCATTAAGGGTAGGGTTGAAATTCCTGTCATTGGCCTCTGGAAAGAGGGTCATGAAGGCGTCTACATTACTCCTACGCTTCGCCATGCACGTGCTTGCATTCACGCAGGTGCAGACGTTGTTGCTTTGGATGCAACAGACCGCCCAAGGCCAGATGGTAGAACCTTTGAAGAGACCGTTGCGGCGCTCCGCGCAGAGTCTGACGTGCTGATTATGGCTGACTGCATGACTATGGATGATATCCGTCG
>CAJZJP010000092.1:0-3262 GCA_916050095.1 uncultured Atopobium sp. | reverse complement strand
GTGTGTTTTGAACTGCCTCCTATTTCTCGTGTCCAAGAAATGGGAGGCAGTTCATCCGCCGGCTCTCTTTTGACGTACGCGTACTATGCAATTACAACACGCAGCACGCCTATTGCTTTTTACTTTTTACTTTCCACTTGCCATCTTAGCTGGATACCACTTTTGGAACCACGCCGTAAACAGGCCCATTCCAATAGGAACCAGGTTATTCACAATAACCAAAATACCGCCCACACCATTTTGAACTGCAAACCAGCTCCAAATGGCCGTTAACACGTACATAGCACCCCAGCATGCAGCCAAAATATAATTTGTCTTCATGAACAGCGGATTGTTGTAGGCATTATCTCCGCCGTAGCTGTACTTAACATATGCAGCGCAGAGAGGCTCCTTAGTAAGGCATGATGCAAGCCACATAAGACCAAAAGCCAGGTAACCCAAATTGACAATAAGATTCCCGTCGCCATTTCCGCTCATAAAAACGCCTGCAGACAATGCTCCAACCAGGGCAAATGAGATTCTATCCCAGATGGTAAACTTAAAGTTCCTCATAATAAGTGGCATCAACGCAGTAACAAGCAGCACAATCATAGCGCCAACCTGGGAGTCAAACGAGGTTGCGGTCCAGAAGGTAATCCAAGGAAGCAGCATCGTAATCATCTGCGGATTTTTCTGTGCGTTGCCGGCTTCTTTAGCCGACGCGTTTTGCGAAGCTTCAGTTGAACTACCAGGCGTAGGACCAAAATACTTGTCCCAATCAATCATGAAGGAAAAATCGCCCTCAACGGTATACAGATGCTTACCCAGCGCCTCTGGTCCGCTAATCTCGCCACGAGAAATAGACTGCCAGACCTCAAACGGAGTGTTGAGCTTTGTGGTGGTAGTGAGGCTACCGTTAGTAAAGACCTTACTGCCGTCTTTGCCCAGCAGAATCTGGTAGCTCCGACCAAGATCGGTATAGTTCATCTCAAGAACGCGATCTTTGCCGTCGTAAGCTGTTTTGTCGTACAAAGCCGCCATCTGAGAAGTGAAGATATGGTCAAACGGCACCTGCTCAACGGGTTTCTCGCCAGCGTTTTTGCTGCCCTGAGCGCTTGTATCGCGAGAAATTCCCCAGCTTGCATCCGCCATCTGCTCAAACATCTCTTTTGGATACAGCAAGACTTTGAGCTCGGCTTTTGTCTGGTCAGAAATGCCGCCCTGAGCGTATTCTGAACCAGCCTTTTTGACAAGCTCGAGGTACTGGTTGGTGCGTGCAGAAAGCTCCTTTACGCGGAAGAGCTCGCCTTGACCGCAGAAAATGCTCTCGTAATTGCCTTGACCAAGAATGTGGTCAAACATCTTGGTAACGCTATCGTAGTTGCCCTCTGACGAATAGAATCCGCAGGTAGAAATGAGAACGTGCTTCTTGCCGGACATGTCGTAGCGAGATTCGTGCGCACCACTTCCATATCCCCTGTTTGCGTCGCTCATGAAGGGCAGACTCATGGGGAGCTGGCGATCAATCAGATTCTTCAGCAGTCCAGGTACGTTGAAGTAGTAGAGCGGAAAACTCCAAATAACCAGGTCAGCCCAGAGCTGCTTTTGGATGACGGTTTCTTCATCGTCCGACATAATGCACTTGCCAGGCGTATTCTTCCAGCAGTGGAAGCATCCCTTGCATGGCTTGATGTCCATGGTGGCAACGTTGAGCTGCTCAACGGTTACGTCTTCATTGGTGTGCTGCTCGGAGACGCCCTCGATGAAGCTCTTTGCAAGACGCAGAGAATTGCTGGCTTTACCCTTGGGACTGCCGTTAATCAGCAAAATGTTCATGCTGCGCCTCCAGCTCCTTCATGCACTTCTCGCTCCATGCTCTAAGCATTTCCTCGTGCATCTTGCCGTACTCGATAGTAAATTTCCAGAACAACGCCTTCTCTGGATCACCCATTTGCGCTGCGTAAGCAGCTACTGCGTCTGACGCTAACTCACTTCCGCCAGGAAAAGACGAGGCGTTATCAGCGATTCGTTTAAAGAACGCAAGGTTTTCCTCGTAGGAACACTCGCCCCTAAAGAACGTCTGCATCAAAAGCGGAATGCGCAGCACCGAGGCCTGAGAGTCTTCCCTCAGCCACCTGTTCAACTCCTCTTTACCGGCTTCAGTTATCGAGAAAACCTTCTTGTCCGGCTTTCCTTTCTGAGCAACCAGCGTTGCGGTGACCCAGCCGTCTTTTTCTAGCGCCTGCAGTTCTCTATAGATCTGGCTTGTCTGAGCAGTCCAGAAGTAATTAAGCGACTGTTGAAAGATGGTTTTAATCTCGTAACCGGACATATCCCCATAATTCAAGAGACCAAGAATTCCCTGCTTAAGCAAATCTCTCATCTCCTTATATTCCACTTGTTGAATATCTTATAACGATAGTAGTTCCACTTGTGGAATATGTCAACGAGAAATTCTAAAAACTTTGATTACTTTCTATCTGCAATCACAACCACCCGCCACGGACATGAAGATTATGATGTCAAAAGTAGTTCACATACGATATACTTTTGCCATGGCAATTATCGACGACATATACGCGAACGTGGATGACTTCGGACTCGTCACCTCCGCCGAGGCGAAGGAGTTCGGCATCCCCAACACCGAGCTCGTCCAGCAGGAGCGGCGCGGTAAGCTCGTACGTGTCGCCCGGGGCGTCTACAGGATGCCCGTCTGGCCCCATCAAGAGGCCGCCCCCTACGCCATTGCGGTGAAGGCCGCGGGCGAGGGGGCCTACCTCTGGGGCGAGTCCGTCGTGGCGCTGCTGGGCCTCACCCCTACTGACCCCACACGCATCTGGGTCGCCTCCCCAAGGAGGGTCAGGCGCGACGTCGGCCAGGGCGTCACCGTGCTGGGCATGCGCCAGGGGGAGAGCACCACGCACTACGAGGGCGTGCGCTGCCAGCGCGCGGCCGATGCCATCCGCGCTGCCGCGCCGAGACTCGGGCGCGAGCGGGCGCACGAGGCCGCAGAGACGGCCCAGCACGAGGGGTACATAACCGGCGGGGAGATGGACGACCTGAGGGAGGAACTCTCATGAACGCGAAGAGGCCGAACAGCATGCGCCACCTCGACGACGCGATCCGCAGGGAGTGCGGGGGCAACCAGGCCGCTTACGTGAGGCTGCGCACGCTCATGGCCAACGCCGTCGTCGTGGGGATGTGAACTGCCTCCCATTTCTTGGACACGAGAAATGGGAGGCAGTTCAATAGCGGGTGGTTTTGTGTTTCGCGCGTTACACGC
>CAJZJP010000091.1:0-3326 GCA_916050095.1 uncultured Atopobium sp. | reverse complement strand
CGAATTCCAGCCTCTTTGAGTTTCTCGCGAGCTTCATCTCTATCTTGCCAGTTTTCAAAAACAACAGAGAAGGAAGAGGCGTTACCTTCTGGCTCAATGACACTATGAGCTGGGAGGGAAGAGGCAACGCCGTCAAAGTCTTGGCGGAAGGAATTTTGAATGTAGATAATAGGCTCGGTCAGAGTCTCTTGAACGGTAGAGGTAACAACTGAGCGAATCTGTGGGTTGTTCTTCCACTTTTCGACCAGGTTGTTTAGAAACTCTTTGTATTGCGGCAGGTCAAAGTACCAGCTTGGTGCAGGACGAAGCTCTGGCGTGGTGCCGGTGAGCTGAGACACAGGAGCAATGAGCTCCTCTGGGTTGAACTGATGACCCAGGTCGCATTCTTCTGCATAAGCCTTCTCTGACTTGCAGCCCTTAATGGGGCAACGTCCATTGACCTGGCGACCATTAAGGAATGTCTGAGCCTCGGTATCGTAAAACTGTTTAGTTGAGAGCTTGGAGAGTTTACCGCGCTCGTAGAGGCGGTGCATGATGCTGTCAGCCATCTCTTCGTGGATCTTTGCAGCGGGTTCTAGCGCGGAACCGCCGTAGAAATCAAGCGAGATATTGTAGGCGTTAAGAGCGCTTTTCTGCAGGTTGTGATTATGATTTACGTAGTCAAGGATGGTGCCCTCGTAACCCTCTTCTTCAACCTTTTTGCGATAGCCCTCTGCGATAGGAGAGCCATAGCAATCAGTTCCCGAGATAAACAGTACGTTTTTCTGGCCAATACGATCTCTTAAGAAACGAGCAAAGAAATCTGCTGGGACAAAGACGCCCGCAATATGTCCAAAGTGGAGATTCTTGTTACCGTAGGGCATACCACCGGTAATGACAGCGCGCTTAGGAAAATGAGGGCGGTTGTTCATGTCGTAGCTTTCGGCCATGGATACCTCGCAGTTGGAATTAGTAGATTACGCAAATTATCTTCTTATTCTAATCTTTTTTGATTCACTACACGAATAGATTCAGAAGTCGATACTATAGTGAGTAGAAATTATGTAAGGAGAGTTTGTGGGAAGAAAAAAGCCAAAGACAAGCCTTGAGTTTGTTCTAAAGGATCCACCAAAGTCTGTGGTGACGCCCTTCCTTGTGGCTGACCTTGCACTTTTGCTTATGTTTGTGTGTCATATTCCGTTGATGGTTATGGGAGAGCTCCCACCCAATGACATCCTTCCAGCCGTGTTGGGTCTTCTAGGAAGCATGTTGGCAGGTGGCTTGATCCTTGTGTGGATTACCCGCGTCAATAAGCGAGATTTTAGGTCATTGGGTCTTCGAGTAAGCTCCTGGCCAGGATTTATGCGCGGAGTTACCTTTGGCTTTTTGATGGTGCTGTTTACCTTTGGTTCTATCATGCTCATTGAAGGCTTTGACTTTAACTTCAACGCTTCCTATAACATTTTTGCTGCTCTCTTCTTACTTGTGGCAACGCTTATTGAGTCTGCTGCAGAAGAAATCTTGTTTAGAGGCTATCTACAAACTGGTGTTGCAGCTAAGAGTTCTTTCCCTGTAGCGCTTGTGCTTCAAGCAGTGCTCTTTACCGCAACGTATGGACTAACGCCTAACATCTCTATTGCCGCAGCAATCTCAGTCTTTTTGATGGGCATTCTCTATGGCTTGGTGTTTTGGCTTACCGATAATCTGCTCATGACCATTGCTATGCACTTTATCTGGAACTTTGTAACCGGCCCTATTCTGGGCATCTCGGTTACCACTACGCTTCTTCCTACCACGCTCTTAACAGCGTATCCTGCAGCATCTGAGTTTATCTCGGGTGGCGCCTACGGTATCGAAGCAAGCGTTGTTACCATTTTTGTATGCCTTGCTGCCTGCGCTATAGTAGGTTGGAAATGTTATAAGGCACAAGGCGAGAAGAACTAATGGCTTCAAACATGCTTCAGTCAATTGAGACTCTTTCAGTAGAGCCGGGAACACCGCTGCTGCTCCATGCATGCTGTGGTCCATGCTCACTTGAACCTTTAAAACATCTGAGGGAAGAGGGCTTTGAGCCAACCATCTGCTGGACTAATCCTAATATTCAGCCTGTTGAGGAGCATGATAAGCGTCTTCAAACCTTACTTACGTGGGCTCAAGATGAGGCTCATGTTGAGGTGATTGTGGCAGGAGATCCGCGCGAGCAGTGGGAGCGAGCTGTGGCCCCTCAGGGATTTGAGCGAGATCGTCGCTGTCGTGCTTGTTACGCAATCCGCTTGGCAGAGAGTTGTCGTGTGGCGGCCGAGCGCGGGTTTGAATACGTTTCTACAACACTGGCTGTCTCGCCCTATCAGCTCTTTGATGCGTGCGAAGATGAGCTGGTGTCCATTGCGCATGCTCATGGACTGACGCCTGTATGGAGAGATTTCCGTCCGTTTTACCCAGAGGCTACAAAAGAGTCTCGTGAGCTTGGTATGTATCGACAAAATTATTGCGGTTGCAGATATTCTGCGGCCGAGGCTCAGATAGAGCGTCATGAAGCTCGTGACGCAAGAAAGGCAGCACGTCATGCGAACTGACGATTTTGATTACAACCTTCCAGAAGAACGTATTGCACAAGCTCCTGCTGAGCCAAGAGACTCTTGTAGGCTTTTGGTACTGCATAGAGAAGATGGCCGCATAGAGCACAAGCACTTCACTGATATTGTGGAGTATCTTGAGCCGGGCGATTTGGTTGTAGTTAATCAGACGCGCGTTATGCCAGCTCGCCTTGTAGGTAAAAAGCAAAATACGGGCGGCGTCTCAGAAACGCTGCTTTTAAAACGTCGAGAAGACATTGATGCTTTGGGTAGTGTATGGGAGTGTCTGGTAAATCCTGGTAAGCGTCTAAAGCCTGGCGCAGTAATTGAATACCGTGCAGGTGGCTTGCATGCTCCTGACTCAGCTCCTGTTGTGTTGACGGGTACCATTGTGGACTTTGTTGACGACAACAGGGGAGGTCGCTTGGTGCGTTTTGAAGCACAGGGAGATCGCACTCTTGACGAGGCTATTCATGAGGCGGGCCACGTTCCACTGCCTCCGTATATTACACAGTACGAGGGAGACCCAGAGAAGTACCAGACGGTCTACGCTATGCAGGACGAGCATTCTGCTGCAGCTCCTACCGCAGGTCTTCACTTTACTCCTGAGCTCATTGAAACCATCAAAGCAAAGGCTGTCCAGTGGGCATCTGTTGAGCTAGAGGTTGGTATTGATACCTTCAGGTTGGTAACAGAGGACGATCCTACTAAGCACGTCATTCATACCGAGCGCTACCACGTAGCTCCAGAAGTTGTAGAAGCAGTAAAGGC
>CAJZJP010000090.1:0-3337 GCA_916050095.1 uncultured Atopobium sp. | reverse complement strand
AGAGGGTCGTGGACATTTACGGTGCCGTCATCGTTCTTGCTGGTTACCAAAATCCAGTGATCGCCATCAGAGCTCAACTTATTGCCCTTAACCTCAACAAGCAGGAAGGTTTCAGCATCTAGAAGCGTGGTGATATTGTCGGCAGAAATGTTATAGCTATCAGCGGTAAGACCAAGGTTAGCTAAGTTCTTCTCGAGAAATGATCTGTTCATTCCAGAGTCGGTGTCCGTTGCTTTAGCGGTTTCAACGGCGCCCGCAATATCTGCTGGAGTCCAGTTGTTCTTTCCGGTAAGGCCCATGTATGCCATAGAAAGGGCAGTTGGACCAGAGCCCTTGGTGGCAATTACAGAACCAGCATATGAGACGCCACCCCACCTGGAGTCCCAGGTATAAAGCTGTGGAGCTGTGCCTTTGGTGATTGAATCGTCGTAGGTTTTGGCTTTGCCGTCAGAATCGGGATAGTTTGCAACAAAATCAATTGCCTCAGGGTGGGCAAGTGCCAGCTCAATGAGGCTTTTATCGCTGTATTTATCAGCGTGTTCTGCAATCCATGCAAGGTTTTTGTTCTGATCTAGCTTAGCTGCCAGGGCTTTAGTCAGCTCCTCTGAAGTTCCCACAGCAACACGAGAATCAACGGAGTTGGCCTCTACCTCTGGAGTAGATTCTTTAGCGCAACCACGCACGCAGCTCGACACAATAAAGACCAGTAAGAGCGCTGCGATGACCGCCAGTCCAATGACAATATAGGTTCTCATACGAGAATCAATGCGATGTAGTAGAGATTGTCTCTTAAAAAGAATGGCCTGCGAACCAAGGGTATTTCTCTTGCGACGTCTTGCCTGCCTATCAGAAAAACCGCCATCATGAGAAGGACGGCCATTTTGTGGAGGACGGCGACGCATTGCAGGATCTCCGTAGGAGCCTTGTCTTCTATCAGGTGAATCATTCAGGGGCATGGTGGCCTCCAAGCCGTAAAAATAGTTTCACTCATGATGAATCATACGGCGAGAAGTGTATAAATACTTTTAGAAAACGGTGAATGCAATATTCCGACCGACGAGCGGGTTATTTGCACCGTTTAGCGGTTTGGCATGCGCATAAGGGTTGATTAAGTATATTCTTTTATTCACTATCATTTGTTTTCAAAGTTAGCGAGTCGTATAAGGAAAGAAGGCGTCGTGAAGCATAGAAATGCTCGACAGGACGTGATTCGTGAGCTTGTTCGCAGCGAGTCCATCCGCACACAGCGCGATCTTGTTGACATGCTTAAAGGTCGTGGCTTTGCCTGTACTCAAGCAACCGTTTCTCGTGATACAGCAGAAATGGATTTGCAAAAGCTTCCTGAGGGCGCCTATGTGCTTTCTGAAGATATGCATTTGCAGAAAATGCTCTCTGAGTTTGTGGTTGGGGCTACGGCAGCAGAAAATCTTATTGTGATTCGATGCCATCCAGGCACTGCATCAGCCGTTGCGTTTGCCCTTGACGATGTTGAGCTTGACCACGTTGTTGGCACCGTTGCCGGCGACGATACCGTTTTGATGATTGTGGATAAAACTGAGCACGCTGCAGACGTGGTGCGCATCATTACGCAGCTTGGCAACGTAGAGAGCGTTCTATAAAACACAAATCTTTTGGCGAGAAACCCGTCAAAAGCACACCTCATTCAAAAAGAAAAAGGAGCCTGCTTAGTGCAGACTCCTTTTTGTTGTAGATAAACCAGAGGTTTATGGAGTTCCTGTTCCTGTTCCAGTTCCGGTGCCCGTTCCTGTTCCCGTGCCCGTTCCTGTTCCGGTGCCCGTACCAGTACCAGTACCAGGAGTGGCTGGAGTGGTAGGAGTGGTAGGAGTAGTAGGAGTAGTGGTTGAATCGTCCTCTTCCTCTTCCTCCTCTTCCTCTTCCTCTTCGTCGTCATCTTTCTTTTCTTGCTTGGCATTAGCAGAGCCACCAACAAACTTCCAGTAGCTATCAGGCTTGTAAGAGATAGTTTCAGTAGTTTTAGGGAACTCAGCACGAGCAACACCAGATAGTGCTGCGTTCATGTAGTAAGCCCAAACATACTGTGCAGTCACAAAGGTAGAAGACTCTCCACCGCCAATAATAACAGGGTCACGACTATCTGGATATCCGCACCAAGCAACGGTTGCAAGTTGTGGAGTATAAGCGCAGAACCAAAGGTCTTCAGAGTTATCGGAAGTACCAGTCTTACCAGCAACTGGTTGGTTGAAAGTCTTCAGGTTGTATGCATAACGACCAGTACCAGAGGTAAGAACGCCACTCAGAACGTTTGTAGCAGCTGCAGCAACAGCTGGACTAATTGCCTGAACTGGGTTGTCCTTGTGCTCGTAGATAACGTTTCCGTTACGGTCTTCGATGCGCGTAATTGCTACAGCATCACGACGAACACCGCCTGCAGCAAGCGTCGCAAATGCTGTGCACTGTTCAATAGGGGTTACGCCCTGAGAACCAAGAGTGGTAGACAGGTATGGCTGTAGCTGGGTGCGAATGCCCATAGCGTAGCAAGTCTGAAGGATTTTATCGATACCAATAGCTTCAGCAACCTGCGCATAAACAGTGTTGGAAGAATAAACCGTACCTTGACGCAGCGTAATTGCTCCGTAGCTGTAGTTACCAGCGTTTCTGACCAACCATGTTGGCGTAATTTGCATAGGAGAGTTGCCGTTAAGAACAATCTCTGGGTTCATGCCTTCAGAAAGGGCCGCTACCAGCGTATACATCTTAAAGCTGGAGCCCATCTGACGGTTACTACTGGTTGCGATGTTGTATTGGCTCTTTGAGTAATCCTGTCCACCAACCATTGCCTTAATGTAGCCAGTTTGAGGATCAATAGAAACCAAAGCAGCACCCAGACGAGGATTGCCAAGCTCAGCAATACGCCTTGTAGCAGCCTCATCAGCGTCTTTCTGGAGGTCAGGATCAAGCGTAGTGTAAACGCGCAATCCACCCTGAAGAATGGTGTCGCTATCAAAGTCTTCCTGAAGCAGACTACGAATGTAGTCGGTCCAGTAAGGGAACTGGCCAATGTTATCGGTCAAAGTACCAGGATTAAGCACTAAGTCCTCAGCAACAGCCTCATCGTATTGCTCTTGCGTAATATCACCTGCGCGAAGCATACGCTCAAGAACAGTGTTGCGTCTTTCTCTTGCAGCCTCTGGATTGACGGTTGGGTCATAGGCAGAAGGTGCGTTTGGAAGACCAGCAAGTGTTGCAGCCTCAGCAAGAGTTAGGTCACTTGCATGCTTGTTGAAGTAGATAATACTTGCTGCTTCAATACCGTAAGCACCATTACCGTAGTAAATGGTGTTGAGGTACATATTAA
>CAJZJP010000089.1:0-3380 GCA_916050095.1 uncultured Atopobium sp. | reverse complement strand
TTATGCAGCTTGATCAGTGCGTAGGCTATCCTGCCGAGCGCAAAAAAGTTGAGCGCGGAGTTGAGCTTTCAAGCGCATGGGCCGAAAGGTGCTTTAAGACTCATACCCGTCCTGATCAGGCGCTCTTTGGCATTGTTCAGGGTGGCATGCATCTTGATTTGCGTAGGCGCTCCATTGAGCACCTTGAGTCGATTGGCGATTTCCCTGGTTATGGCATTGGTGGCTATTCCGTTGGAGAGCCTCACGAGGTTATGTTTGAGACGCTGGCGCCACTTTGCGCCGATTACATGCCACGTAACAAGCCTCGCTACCTGATGGGCGTTGGTAATCCGTCCACGCTGATCCGCGGTGTTGCTTGTGGCATTGATATGTTTGACTGCGTGCTTCCAACGCGCACCGCACGTATGGGTACCGCGTTTTCCCATGAGGGCCGCATGAACCTCAAGAACGCTAAGTACTTTGCAGATGCAGGTCCTCTTGATGCCAAGTGCACCTGCCCTGTCTGTACGGGCGGATATTCTCGCGCGTACATCAATCACCTGGTCAAACAGCACGAGATGCTGGGTGGTCAGTTGCTTTCTATGCACAACATTTACTTCCTGCTTGAGCTTATGCGCCAAGCACGAGAAGCAATTCTCGCAGGTACCTACAGCGATTTTGTTGAAGAGTGGGAAAACTCTGACGGCGTAGTTGATTTTTAAGGTTGATTTCTAAGTTCGTCTGGCGAGAAACCCGTCTTCTTGACACTCTGTGCAAGCAGTTTTGATTTAAATTTTTTATGACTAGCTCACTAATTTGTGGGCTAGTCATTTTTTGTCCGGTGACACGGGTAGAATGAAAGAGATAAACATTCGCGGGCGCCCGAGGTGCCCCTGGCTGGCTCTGCCGCCACAGAAAAGAGGACATGATGCCCGGCATCGAGAAAAGCACTCGTTGGAGTGTTCTTACACAAGACGTATATCTAGAGTCGCTGTTTAAAAAAGAATTGCACGTCACCCCACTTGTTGCTCGTGTACTAGTAGCGCGTGGATTTACTGATGTAGCTACAGCTCAAGAGTTCCTCTCGCCATCTTTGCAAAGAGATTGGCTGGATCCACAGTGCATTCCGGGAATGGCTGAGGTTGCTGCCCGCGTTCATAAGGCAATTGTTGAGCATCAAAAGATTGCCGTATTTGGTGATTTTGACGTAGATGGCATGAGCTCAACGTGTCTGCTTACGCTAGCTTTACGTCGCTTGGGAGCAGATGTTTTGCCGTATATTCCACATCGTTTTGGTGAGGGATACGGACTTTCTAAAGAGGCTCTTGCAAGAGTTTTGCAAGATAGAAAGCCAGATTTAATTATTACCGTAGATAACGGCATTGCTGCTGCTCAAGAGGTTGCTTGGCTTTTGCAGCAGGGGATTAATGTTGTTGTTACTGATCACCATGAGCCGGCAGATTTGGTGCCCCAGGGTGTACCAGTCACTGATCCAAAGCTTGTTGAGGATTGTCCTTCCAGAGAACTCGCTGGTGCGGGCGTTGCTCTTAAGCTGGTTCAGGTTTTAGGACAGCTCCTTGGTCAACCTCAACTGTGGCTTGATTACATTGATGTTGCTATGTTGGGCACGCTGTCTGACATGATGATGCTCAACAAAGAGAATCGTGCGTTGGTTTCTGAAGGCGTTAAGCGTTTGCAGAAAGGTCTTCGTCCAGGTCTTGTAGCTCTTGCAGCTGTCGCTGGTCAAGATATTGCTCAGATTTCTGCAGATAATCTGCCCTTCTCTATTATCCCTCGTCTTAATGCAGCGGGACGCATGGGCACTACTGATATTGCCCTTGATCTTCTCCTTACAGAAGACGCGGAAGAGGCAACCATTCTTGCTGGCAAACTAGAAGAGATTAATGCTGAGCGTCGCGCTATTGAGGCAAAACTCACAGATGAGGCCCTTGAGCAGGCAAAAGAAATCTATGACGGCGGTCACGCTATTGTGCTTGCCAAAGAGGGTTGGCATGAGGGCGTTAAGGGCATTGTTGCCTCAAGAATTGTTAATCGCTATCACGTGCCTTGCATTCTGTTTACCATCCAAGACGGTGTAGCCCGCGGTTCTGGCCGCTCTGTTGGTTCTGTTGACTTGTTCCATGCGGTTGAGCAGTGCGCAGATCTTACGGTCCGTTTTGGTGGCCACCAAGGAGCTGTTGGCGTAACGGTAGAAACAGCAAAGATTGACGCATTTAGAAAGCGTTTGTCCGAGGTCATGGCAGAGCTTCCAGAAGAAGAGTTTGAGTCTTCAGGAGAAGTAACTGCTCTAGTAAACCTAGATGAAATCACCATCAACTCTATCGACGCGCTTGAGGCTCTGCAACCTTTTGGTCAGGGTAATAAAAAGCCGCTCTTTGGCGTTAAGGGTGTGGTGATGAAGAATCGCTCGCGTGTTGGCGCAGGCGGAGCTCATCTTTGTTTTATGGCTTCAAATGGCATTTCTTCAATTTCATCCATCATGTTTAGAACGCCTCATGTTGAGGCAGCAGCTGAGTATGATGGCGCTGTTGATTTGATTTTTGAAGCGGTTAACGAGACCTGGCAGGGCAGAACTAAGCCAAAACTCATGGTCAGAGATATTCTCTACAGAGACTTTACCGATGAAGATGACGGCCCCATTGAAGCAGATCTTCTCGGCAGCGCTGCTGACTTGCCCCTTGTGGTTACCAAGGAGACTACAGAGGCTGATGCAGCCTCCCAAGAACAGGCGCAGCAAAAGCGCCGTGAGCTGGAGAGTCTTTCTGCTGAGGAGCTTACCCAGACCCTAGTCACGTCCATGATTGGTTCAAGAGAGCTCTTGCCTCTGCAAAAGAAAACACTAGAGGTCCTCTCTCAAGGAACGTCTTGTCTCTCTGTCATGGCAACAGGTAGAGGTAAATCGCTTATCTTCCAGATTCATGCTGCTCGTGTTGCGCTGCTGCAACATAAAATGAGCGTGTTTGTCTATCCGCTGCGCGCCCTCATCAACGACCAGGTTCAAAGCATAAAAAACACCTTTGAGCCCCTGGGAATCTCTGTCGAGGTACTCAACGGAGAAACAGACCTTTCCAGCCGAGAAGACCTGTTTGCTCGCATGACAAACAATGAGCTTGATATTGTGCTAACTACTCCAGAGTTCTTCTCGCTCCACGCTGATCAGTTTGCCAAGGCGCAGAACATCTCGTTTGTGGTGTTTGACGAGGCGCATCACGTGGGCATGAATGCTTCTGAGGGCAGACTTGCCTACGCACAAATGCCACAGGTACTAAAGATGCTTGGGAGTCCGCAGGTACTTGCCACAACAGCTACGGCTACCACACAGGCAGCTCAGAACATCTGTGAGCTTCTCTCCATTGAAGCAGAGCATGTATACAAAGATA
>CAJZJP010000088.1:0-3406 GCA_916050095.1 uncultured Atopobium sp. | reverse complement strand
ATGTATGACTCTTGGAAAGATTTTTTCATTAGCATCTTTAATAGAGGTATATTTTTTGATGCTTCTACTCCAATAGCTTATCTTATTAATAAGATAGTCAATATTTGTTTACTTCTTATATGGCTATTCACCATTGTCTTGATGTGTCTCTCTCCTGCGGGGCAAGATGCCTCAATAGGCGGAGTGAACATTCTACATGCCAGTTTTTTAATAACTTCTGCGTATTATTTTGTGGGGCTCTGCATTTTAATAGTCAAGGATAGAAAGATCCGTACGTCTCATTAGGTCTATATTTTTACTCGCTGTCTTCCTTTATATTGCTGTTCTTTTGACGCTTGTAAAACTCTGCGATATGTACAAAAAGTAGGCCCAAGATAGCTGAAGCAAATGATGCAGCAAGAACGGCTACTTTAGCTGCAAGAATCTCCCCTGCGTCTGGGAATGCAAGGTTAGAAATAAGAATTGACATGGTAAAGCCCAAGCCACCCATAAGACCAACGGCTGTAATCTGAATCCAGTCAACCTTTGCAGGAAGTTTGCAGATTTTAACCTTTACCAACAGGAATGTCACAAGAATAATTCCCAATGGCTTTCCAAGAACGGCGCCAAAGAATACGCCGTGAGCAATGTTACTGCTAAGAAGCGCACCAAAATCTGCTCCCACGAGCGTAATCTGCGCATTAACAAACGCAAAGATGGGCAGAACAACAAAGTTCACAAAGACAGAAATGTAGTGCTCAACACGCTGAAGTGGTGGAGTTACGTGATGCATGACCTGCTCGATTGAGTTAGCACCATGTGTAAAGTCATGCTGACCCAAAACGTGATGCTCATCATCGTAGTGATCATCAAGCTCACGAGCACGCCTAGAAAGCCAACTACCCAGCTTGCTCAAGCGAACATCAGAGTGAGATGGCAAGAAGAAGGCAAGGAGAACGCCCGCAAGAGTAGCGTGAATTCCTGAGTGATACATGCAAACCCAGAGCACCAAACCAACAAGCAAATACGGACCAGAAGAGTAAATCTTCAGGCGATTCATTCCCCACAAAATGACAAGTACTCCAAGAGAAGCTGCTAACCAGGCAATATCTGGCGTGTGACCATAGAAAAGCGCAATGACCACAATGGCCAGGATATCATCAGCAATTGCAAGTGTTTGGAAAAAGACCTTGGTTTGCGGACTAATTCTGTTGCCCAACAGCGACATGACACCCAGCGCAAAGGCAATATCGGTTGCAATTGGTGTTGCCCATCCATGAGGGGCAGTGCTTGCGTTAAGCGCCAGATAAATAAGGGCAGGAACTGCAACACCGCCGACAGCGGCAAGCATAGGAAGCATTGCCTGTCTTGGCCTTCTGAGCTGGCCAACAGTTACCTCATACTTGAGCTCAATACCTACAAGCAAGAAAAAGATAGCCATGAGAAAGTCATTAACAAAGACTTCCAAAGCCATATGTGCATGAATCATTCCAAGCGAGAAACCCAATTCAACTTCAAGGATTTCTTTAACCACCTCATGAGCAGGAGAATTGGCAACAACCAGCGCAATCAATGCTGCAAGCACCATGACTGCTGCTGCAATGGTGCTGTTAGAAGTGATTTTCTTTAGAGATGAGCGCTGCTCAATTCTTCTAACTACAACGGGCTCTCTATAAATGCTAGACATTATCTGCCGTTCTCTCTTAGTGCCTAAATAGTAGTAAACGTTACGTTATGAAAGATTTTCTCGAGTTATATGCCTAGTGTACCGTCTACCTACCGTTGAGGGCAACTTGTCATATCTCGGGGAAACGGGGTATATCTCTATGTAAAATGTGGGTAATAGAAAGTCAACGTTTAGTTACTTGTAGCACGTATATATTTGGAGCGGATAATGGACACTAAGCGAATTGCCATCATCACAGACTCAGGAACTAATGTCCCACCTGATTTTGTTGCTGAACACAATATTCGTATCACCCCACTTCGCATTAACTATTCTGACGGCTCTTCCTACGAGTCCGGCATTACCATCACACCAGCAGAGCTTGTTGCTCGCTTTGAAGAAGAAGTTCCTAAAACTTCACTTCCTTCTCCTGAGGGCATTAAAGCTGCGTTTGATGATGCAAAAGCAGCAGGTTATGAGGGTGCCGTTTACGTTGCTATCTCCTCTGGACTTTCTGCTACCTGCGATACTGCTCGCATGATTGCAGAGTCCATTACAGACTTCCCTATTTATGTTGTTGATACCAAAAACATTGGCATTGCTTCCGGCCTTATTGTTATTGAGGCTCAACGTCTTATTGAGCAGGGTCTTTCTCTTGAGGAGATTGGTGCCAAACTTGATCAGGCTTCTCTGAACACACGTGTATATTTCTCCGTTCCAAGCCTTGAGTATTTACGCAAAGGTGGCCGCATTTCTGAGGCAATTTATCGCATTGGTTCCATGTTGAACATCAAACCTGTTCTTACCTGCGATGAAAATGGCAAATACACCATTGCCAAGAAGACTCGTGGTTGGCAGAAATCTCTTACAGGACAAATTGCTCTGGGATCAGCCTTTGCTCAGCAATTTGACCGCGTTCATGTAGGAATTTGCTGCTCCGCGCCTAATATCATTTACTCCGAAATGGAGGCCATGATTAAAGAGGCAATTCCTAATGTCACCGACTTTAGGTATGTTGAGGCTGGCTCAGACCTTGTTGTCCATACGGGACCAGGTCTTGTTGGCTATGCCGTATTTGGCTACTAACAGTTAATCGCCTCATGCAACTAAGAACAGCCGCCCACTCAGGCGGCTGTTTTCTTGTAAAGAGTATGTGTGGCGAGAAGATCTTCTCGCCCTATGCGTTTAGGTTACAGCAACGGCTGATCAGCAAAGAATCCCTGGTCGTCAAGAAGATTGGAGCCGTCAGCAGCTTCAGTAGCCAGCTGATCGCAGCGCTCGTTAAGCGGATGACCTGCGTGGCCCTTGACCCACTTGAAACTTACCTCATGGTCTTCCATGGCGGAAAGCAAACGCTTCCAAAGATCAACGTTTTTGACAGGCTCTTTTGATGCTGTCTTCCAGCCTTTTCTAATCCATCCCGAGACCCATTTTTGATTAAACGCATCAACTACGTACTTTGAATCGGAATAGAGCTCAACCTGGCAGGGACGCTTAAGCGCTTCAAGTGCAACAATGACGCCGAGGAGCTCCATTCGGTTATTTGTAGTGGATTTATAACCCTGGCTGAACTCTTTTGTATGCTGCTGGCCGGAGGGATCGGTATATAGAAGCACGGCCCCGTAGCCACCAGGACCAGGGTTTCCTCGAGACGCACCGTCTGTATAGACTGTGACGTGCATATATGAGGTTGCAGCCTCCATACCAAATCTCCTCTAGAACGCGCCTCTTACGTGTTTACTTTGCCTCAGCCCAATTGGA
>CAJZJP010000087.1:0-3410 GCA_916050095.1 uncultured Atopobium sp. | reverse complement strand
CAATACAGCATAACCTCGATGACAAAGAACCTAAAGAAGTACACTGCCAGCGTTGGGTCAAAATCAGCACCTGCCGAGAAGGACTGTGTATACACCACTTCTGCGGCAAAGAAGAAACCTAAAACGGCAACAAGACCTGTTGCGACAACAACAATGGAAAGCAGGTTGGAGGTATAGGCATTTGCCTCATCCTGTCCAACCTTCTTCTTAATAGAGAGATATACCGGCAAGAAAGCTGTAGTGAGCATTCCTGCACCAACAAGCTCATAGAGCTGGTCAGGAAGGGTGTTTGCAATGGAATAGCAGCTTGCAAGAACAGTTGCACCCATAGCAAATGCCTGAGCCCAGGTTCTTAAGAAGCCCGTGATACGACTAATCAGAACAAGCACGCTCATCATAGAGGTAGAACGGCTCAAGTCTTTCTGCTTAGAAACGTCCTCTTCCTCAGAAGCTTCTTCACTATAAGGATTACCTGCGTCGAAGTTGCCGTCTGACACAGAGCTGTTATCTGTCTCAGAGTTATCCTCTTCAGCAGCGGCCTCTTCGAGTTTCTGACTCACAATCTGCTCAAACGCCTCATCCTCAATTGGTTGATGAAACGTCTCTGGAACAACAATGTTATCCACTACAGGAGGCTCATCAAAGGTCTGATCAAGAGCCTTGCTCAGAGTTTCTTCAGATAAGGTTCCATCAGAAGACTCTGCTGAAAGTCGCATATGTTTGGGCTGATATGCCACTAGTGCACCTCGCGAACAATATCTGCAAACGTAGCCGATACAAATGAAGACAAATCTTCTGGAGAAAGCGTCAAACTGAGTCCGCGTTTTCCGCCAGAGATATGAATAAGCTCAAAAAGCTGAGCAGTCTCGTCAATTATAGTGGGAAACTGCTTCTTCATACCAACGGGAGTACAACCACCACGCACATAGCCCGTTAAACCCTCAAGCTCTTTAACGGGCAGCATGGAAAGGTTCTTTTGACCGGATGCAGCTGCTGCTTTTTTAAGATCAAGCTCTTGATCTACAGGAATGCAGCACACCACATGCTCTCCGCTTGAAGACACGCAGACAAGCGTTTTGAACGCAGCGTCTGGATCTTCTCCAAGCATCTCTGCAATATGAGTTCCCAACTCACCAGAAGGAACGTCTTCGTCTACCTCGTAAGATTGGAACTCGTAAGCAATGCCGGCAGCATCAAGCTCCCTCATGGCATTTGTCTTTTGAACCTTTGCCGTTTTTCTCGCCATGTTATGCGCGCTTCTTCTGAGCTTTTTTCTCTGCAGCTAGACGTGCATTATCACGGTCTAGAATCTCTTTAAGGAACTTACCTGTGTGGCTTTCTGGTGTTGCGGCAACCTTTTCTGGCGTACCAGAAACAACTACCGTTCCTCCACCATCGCCGCCTTCTGGACCCATGTCAATAATGCGGTCAGCCATCTTAATGACATCCAGGTTGTGCTCAATAACAAGAACGGTGTTACCCGCATCAACAAGACGCTCAAGAACAACAATAAGCTGTCTGACATCCTCAAAATGAAGGCCAGTTGTTGGCTCGTCCAGAATATAAAGAGTTTTACCAGTCTGCTGACGGTGGAGCTCTTTTGCAAGCTTAACACGCTGCGCCTCGCCACCAGAAAGCGTAGTTGCAGGCTGGCCAAGGTGAATGTAGCCAAGGCCTACATCGTGGAGAGTCTGCAGCTTGTTCTTAATACGAGGAATGTTTGCAAAAAACGCTAGTGCCTCATGAACCGTCATATCAAGCACGTCAGAGACGGACTTGCCGTGGTAGAGAATCTCGAGCGTCTCGCGGTTGTAACGCTTACCGTGGCAGACCTCGCAAGGAACGTAGACGTCAGGCAAGAAGTTCATCTCAATCTTGATCTGGCCGTCGCCCTTACAAGCCTCGCAGCGGCCTCCCTGGACGTTAAACGAGAAACGACCAGCTGAGTAACCACGAGCACGAGACTCTGGGACTGAAGCGTACAGCGCGCGCAGGTCATCCCAAAGGCCAATATAGGTTGCTGGATTAGAACGAGGTGTTCTTCCAATAGGACTCTGGTCAATATCAATGACCTTATCGATAAGATCGACGCCTTCAAGCTTTTTATACTCTCCTACCACACGTTTTGAGTGCTGAACTGCATTGGTAAGCGCGGGTGCAAGGGTATCGGTAACCAAAGAAGACTTACCAGAACCAGAAACGCCTGTGACTACCGTCAACGTGCCCAGCTCAATAGCGGCAGAAACGTTTTTAAGGTTGTTAGCGCTAGCTCCTGTAATCTTGATCTTTCCACGACCGGGCTTACGGCGAGTCTCTGGAAGTCTAATCTGCTTCTTTCCTGTAAGGTACGCGCCTGTGATGGAATCAGGGTTCTTAATGATCTCTTCTGGAGTTCCCGCAGCAACAACGTGACCACCAAGCTCACCAGCGCCTGGACCCATGTCAATAACGTAGTCAGCTGCGCGAATGGTATCTTCATCGTGCTCGACAACAAGTACGGTATTACCACGGTCTCTAAGCTGCTTAAGCGTCTCGATAAGACGGTTGTTGTCTCTTTGATGGAGGCCAATAGAAGGCTCGTCCAAAATGTAAAGGACGCCCATAAGGCCAGCACCGATCTGAGTTGCCAAGCGAATACGCTGGGCTTCTCCACCAGAAAGCGATGCTGCTGCGCGAGAAAGCGTGAGGTAGTCCAAGCCAACGTTTACCAAGAATTGCAGCCTTGCCACAATCTCTTTGACAATAGGACCTGCAATAACCTTCTGACGGTCAGTAATAGTCAGCTGCTTAAAGAACTCTAGAGACTCCTTACAGGAGAGTTCACAGACCTCCCAGATGTTCTTCTCGCCAACGGTAACAGAAAGAATTTCTGGCTTTAAGCGAGCTCCATGGCAGGTTGTACAGGGCATCTCTCGAATGTACTTCTCAAGATGCGTCTTCATATTTTCTGACGTGGTCTCTTGGTACTTGTCAAAAAGAATCTTTCTGACACCAGAGAACGTAGTAAACCAGTGTGTATTGCGGCCGTCTCGCGTTTTGTAGTCAACGCGAATCTTAGTTGAACCAAGGCCACCGAGAAGGGCGTCTTGTACCTTCTTTGGTAGCTTGTTCCAAGGCGTTGTATCAGACACGTCAAAATGCTTGCAGACTGCAGACAAAATCTGAGGATAGTAGTTTGAATGGCCAAAGAGACTTCCAAAAACGCCTTCGGAAACAGACAGCTTTGGATCTGCAATGAGTGCTGCAGCATCAATAATTTTACGAGTTCCTAGACCATCACAGTCAGGGCAGGCACCGTAAGGGGCATTGAACGAGAAATCACGAGGCTGCAGATCATCCATGGAGTGACCGTGAATAGGACAAGCAAGCGCCAGTGAATACTGCAGGAGTTCTTCTGGCATAGTCTCTGG
>CAJZJP010000086.1:0-3460 GCA_916050095.1 uncultured Atopobium sp. | reverse complement strand
AAACGTGAAATAAGAGCTTCTACCAGGGTGCATGAGGCCATACAAAAGAAGATTCCAAACGTGATGGGCGTATCAACTTTTGCAAAGGTAGTTGCTGCAAATATTGCTAATGCTACAAGGCCATATACTCCTGCACGCTTAAAAGAATCTTTAGAGAAGGCACACATACAACCAGCAATAAAAATAAAAGGATATGAGATTGATGGTATCCAGATTTGCATAAGCAGAGGTGTAAACCACGTAAGCTTAACGTGCGAAATAAAGAACAAATCATAGGTAAAGTGAAACAGTATCATTGATACCACTGAGATTCCTCGAATAGTATCAAAGAAAGTTACTCTACCTTTGGATTGTTCTAATTCCACACCCATACTGTGACTATGAAATTGATCTAATAAGTGCAGTAACCCTACCTAAAATGACAGGATTTTGTACGTAGATTGGCTCCATAAAGTCATTTTCTGGTTGAAGACGAATGCGATCGTTTTCTCTGTAGAACGTTTTAACTGTTGCAGAATCATCAATAAGAGCAACAACGATTTCTCCGTCATGGGCATCTTGCTGCTCTTTTACAACAATATAATCGCCATCAAAAATACCAGCGTTAATCATTGATTCTCCACGTACGCGAAGAATGAAAGAGCTTGAATCTCCAACAATGCTTGTTGGAAGAGATAGAGATTCCTCAACGTTTTGCTCAGCAAGAATAGGTGTGCCTGCAGCAACACGTCCTACAAGAGGAAGACTAATGACATTATTAGCTACATCTTGCGTTACTGGAGCGAGCTTTGCTGCGTCAGAAGTGCTAGAAGCCTGGGGAACAATCTTCATAGTACGAGGCTTCTTTGGGTCTCTATCAATAAGGCCAAACTGCTCCAGGACCTTTAGATGCATATGGACAGTTGAAGGAGACGCAAGATTAACAGCAGCACCAATCTCTCTTACTGAAGGGGGATAGCCGTGTTGATCTGTGTAAGAACAGATGTATTCATAAATTGCTGCCTGACGCTTGCTGAGTTTGCCCTTTGGCATATGAGCCTCCTTTTTCTTTTTAGTAATAATACACGTGTTCTAAAAATTAATCAAACGAATGTTCTATTTTTTCTTGACACGAACAAATGTACTACATATTATTAGTACAAACGTTCGGACATGACTTTTTGTCCGGTGTATTAGATATAACTAGTTCCGTAAAAACTATTACGGAAGGAAATGATATGAGGCGTATGTATCAGTCAAAGATGTATCAGGTTAACGGCACTTCAGCACTTGCTTCTTATAAGCCTGCATTCAAGGTTATTGAAGGCGGCGCAAAGAAGGGTTCCGTTGCACCTCAGCTTGAGGAAGTCTCTTACGTAAAGACGCTGACTAACAAAGAGGCTTTTATTGCAGGTCTTATTGTTACCGCATCATTTATTCTGATGTTTGCGATTTCTTTCCTTCGTACAACTGCTCTTAATTCATTTGCAACATCTGTAATGGATAGCGCTTCACAAACAATTACCGTTCAGAGCAATGATACGTTGTGGTCAATTGCAGAGAGCAACCCAATTGAGGGCGTCTCTACAGAGCAGCAAGTAAGTTGGATTAGAGAAAGAAATAATCTCGATTCTTCTCTTTTAAGAGCTGGACAAACCTTAGAGATTCCTTCTGTATCTAAATAGTAAATATTTATGTAAATTTCTCTCAGAATTCTGTGTTGATAGCAGTCAATACCTCGTAAAATGGTATCTTCCTTTTATACGAAAAAAGGGGATTCCATGCGTTGTCCAAAATGCGGTCACGAAGAGTCAAAGGTTATTGATTCTCGCTCATCTGAGAATAACGATGCCATTAGAAGGCGTCGCGAGTGCATGTCCTGTAAGTTTCGTTTTACAACCTATGAGCGCTTAGAAGAGATTCCTATCACCGTTGTTAAGAAAGACGGTCACAAGGAGCCTTTTGATAGACAGAAGCTTATGAGAGGTCTTGTTGCTGCAACAGTAAAGAGAGATATCTCTGTTGCTTCTCTTGATCATTTTATTGATGGAATTGAGTCTCAGATTAGAGACAAAGGTCAATACGAGATTAAATCTGAAGATCTTGGAAGCATTGTGCTTAAAAACCTGGTTATGCTTGATAAAGTTGCATACATTAGGTTTGCTTCTGTCTATAGAGACTTCAAAGATGTTGATGAATTTAGCGCAGAATTAAGGAGCCTGAATTAATGAGCAATTTTGACATCCAGCTACCTATTAAACGCCTTGATCCTACTGTTGAGCTACCTTCGTACGCCTATACAGGAGACGCTGGATTAGATCTTAGAAGTGCTGAAGATGTTGATCTTGCTCCTTTTGAACGCAAACTTATTTCCACTGGTTTAGCTATTGCAATCCCTGATGGATACGCAGGATTTGTTCAGCCTAGAAGCGGTCTTGCCCTTAAAAAGGGCCTTTCTATGGCAAATACTCCAGGCCTTATTGATGCTCATTATCGCGGTGAGCTTAAGGTTTGTGCCATTAACCTTGATAGCAAAGAAACTATTCATATTGAGCGCGGTGAGCGTATTGCGCAGCTTGTGATTCAACAGGTCCCTGTTGTACAGCTTGTTGAAGTTGATGAGCTTGATCAGACTGATCGCGGTACAGGCGGTTTTGGTTCAAGCGGCGTTCAATAATTTTTTATTTTGGTGATAAGCGCTTCAGCGCTTGCATAAAGGAAAAGCCTCTTTAGGAAGGAAGAGCTTAATGGAGAAGTTCTTTAAGGTAGCTGAGCGTGGCAGTAATCCCGCTCAAGAGTTTAGGGCTGGAATTACTACATTTCTCGCAATGGCATACATTATTGCAGTAAACCCAGCTCTTCTTGCTGCTGCAGGAGTTCCAGTTTCGGCAGCTATTACTGCTACCTGTCTTGGTGGCGGCATCATGACCATTTTGATGGGTCTGTTCTCTAACCGTCCACTTGCTTGCGCATCTGGTATGGGTGTAAACGCTGTTGTAGCTTTCTCTCTTACTCCAATTACTGGTGGAGATTGGCACGCATCAATGGCAGTTATCTTCATTGAAGGAATTGCTATTCTTCTTTTAGTTCTCTGCGGCCTTCGTGAAGCAATCATGGATGCAATCCCTGTAAACCTACGCCACGCAATCTCTGTTGGCCTAGGTCTTTTTATTGCCATGATTGGTCTCAAGAACAGCGGTATTATCGTTGCTAATGAGTCCACACTTGTTGCTCTTGGTGATATCTTCTCTCCAACCTTTATCGTTGGTGTAATTTCCATTGTTGCAACAGTTGTTCTTTACTCTGCTCGTGTTAAGGGTTCCCTGCTTATCGGCATTATTCTTGCCGTACTTGCTGGTATTCCTCTTGGTGTTACCGCAAGCCCTACAGGCATTGTTTCTGGCCTTGATTTCTCCACCTTTGGTGCACCATTCTTGACCGATAGTGCTGGTGTTATGGGTATTGTTAAGGCTCTGACAAC
>CAJZJP010000085.1:0-3461 GCA_916050095.1 uncultured Atopobium sp. | reverse complement strand
GAAGAGTCCATTACGCGCGATTTTGGTATTGCTGAGATTGGTGCCGAGGCTATTCCTGAAGACTTTACCAACCATGCTGCTGATATTTCTAGCCGTATCTCTTACGTTGACCAGGGAGTCTTCCCTGAGAAGCGCACGATCGACGAGCTTGAGCACGTTGATGACTGGACGCTTGCACTGGCTGCAATGGACGAGCATCTGGCTCGCCATGATCAGCAGCAGATGCGCAAGTATCATCCAGTGCAGCTGCCGCTCATTGGTCAGGCCGCTGCTGAGGCTGAAGTTGCAAGCTCGGTGGAGTTGTCGGGTGCAAAGCCTGCTGCGTCTCACAAGGTTGCCGCAGCTCAGATGCGTCCTTCTCGCGAGCCAAACTACGCTGGTGTGGTTGCACAATCAACCGCAATGCCGCTGATCAAGGCTACAAACGATACGTCATCGCATGTTCAGGACATCTTTGACGCGGTTGAGCGTGAGATGGCAGCTGAGCTTCAGGCGGCTGACGAGAGACCAACGCGCGAGCTGCTTCGCCTCATTGAGGGCGGCACCAGCAAGATGAAGAAGATTTCTTCGCTTGATCTTGGCGAGAAGACCAGCGCAGACAAGGCCTCTTACAAGCCTCGTCACTTTGCTGGTGAGCTTCCGCTGGTACGTGAGGCGTAAGTAGCACACGTAGGCCAGCTGCGGGTAGTCAGAAGGTAACCGCACAATAGCCGTGTAGGCTGGGGCAGCAGAAACATCCGGTTTCTCTAAAATTATTTCAAGTTAGATAACATTTTTTGGCTGTGGTTCTTTTTTAAGGGCTGCAGCCATATTGTGTTGTGTCACATACTCAACGCTATGGAGAAAAGGAGATGAATATGGCACATAAGCTAACGCGACGACGCTTTTTGGAGGTGGCCGGGACCATTGCGGGGTCGTTTGCTCTAGCAGGCTGTTCGCCAAAGAACCAAGACCCTAACTCCATTTACGTTGGCGTGATGGGACCGTATACCGGCGACGTTGCCCAGTATGGCCTTGCGGTGCGTAGCGGCATTTTGCTGTACCTCAAGGAATTCAACAAGAATGGTGGAGCTGGTGGCCGCCAGATTGTTCCTATTGCAGAGGACGAGAAAGGCGATTCAACTGAGGCTATTCTTGTCTATAACAAGCTTCTTGACGAGAATGTCTGTGCAATTCTAGGTGACGTTACCTCAACGCCAACCATTGCACTGGCACAGAAATCGGTTCTGGACAACATTCCTTGCGTAACGGCATCTGCAACAGCAGAAGACGTTGTTGCTCACGGCAATAACATGTTCCGCGCTACTGTCACCGACCCATTCCAGGGCGTTGTTCTTGCAGAGTTTGCTAAAAAGCAAGGCTATCAGCGTGTAGGAACCATCTTTAACTCTGGTGGCGATTACGAGATTGGCGTAAACAACGCATTTGTCCAGAGAGCTCGTGAGTTGGGTATTGAGGTTGTATCCCAGCAGGGCTATCCAACGGGAGCTGTTGACTTTAACGCCCAGCTCACCAGCATTATTGGACTGGATCCTGATGCCATTTTGGCCCCAAACTATTACCAGGATAACGGCAAGATTGTGACGCAGGCTCGTCAGCTTGGCTGCAAAAAGCCTTTTATGGGCGCAGATGGTTGGGCAGGCATCATTGGCGGCGAGCAGGACTATGCTTCTGCGGCTGACCTTGAAGGATGCTTCTATTGCTCTGCCTTTGTTGCTTCAAACCCAGATGAAAAAGTTCAGCATTTTGTTAAGGCTTATACCGAGGAATACGGTGAGGCTCCAACTAACTTCTGTTCTTTGGGCTATGACGCAGCAATGATTCTTTGCTCCGCTCTTAAGACTGTCGAGAAACGCGGTTATACCTACAACTCCAATGAGTATAGGCAAGCAATTATTGACGCTATTGCATCTGGTGTGGTCGAAGGTGTTACTGGAACCCTTTCGTATCAGGGCACAGGTGACCCCGTGAAGTCCACACTGATCATTACCTTTAAAGATGGCAAAGAGTCCATCTATGACACGATCAATCCTTCATAGAAAAGAGAACCTCAGATGTTTTTGACTCAGGTGCTCAATGGACTTCAATTGGGCAGTATTTACGCACTGGTGGCGCTTGGTTACACAATGGTGTACGGCATCATCTTGCTTCTTAACTTTGCACATGGTGACATCATCATGTTTGGCTCCTACGTTGCTTGGATTGCGCTTGTTCAGTTAGGACTCAATCCTGCAATTGCCGTTCTTCTCGCCATTTTTGGCTGCGTTTTGCTTGGCGTCCTCATCGACAAGGTTGCCTATGCACCACTCAGAGAAGCTCCAAGGCTTTCTATTCTGATTACCGCAATTGGTGTTTCTTACCTGCTTGAGAATGGTGTTCAGCTACTTCTTGGTGCTGACGCTAAGGTTGTTCCAAGCATCATCGACCTGGGAACTGTTCAGGTATTTGGTTCGACGCTCTCCGGCACTGCACTTTTGACTGTTGCCGTTACTATTGTGGCAACCGTTGTTCTGACCCTTTTGGTTCAGAAGACTCGTCTTGGTAAGGCAATGCGTGCCGTTTCTGAGGATATGGGCGCTGCTCGTCTGATGGGCGTTAACGTCAATAGCACCATTAGCTTTACCTTTGCAGTTGGTTCCGCTCTGGCAGGCATTGCTGCAATTCTCTACACCATGGCTTACCAGCAGGTTTCTCCTACCATGGGCGTCATGCTGGGCACCAAGGCATTTGTTGCAGCAGTTCTTGGTGGCATTGGCTCCATTCCTGGCGCTGTCATTGGCGGCCTTATTGTTGGCTTCTCCGAGGTCTTTGTTGCTGCCTTTGGTCTGTCTGTCTGGCAGGATGCAGTAGTCTTCTTACTCTTGATTCTTGTTCTTGTTGTGAAACCAACTGGCCTGCTTGGCCGACCAGTTACCGAGAAAGTGTAAGGAGGCTCACATGACTAAAATGTATCCACGCGATAATAACCACAACCCCGTAATTGTCACTGGTTTTGGTGGAAAAGATGGTCAGCGTCGTGAGCTCACTATGCCTGCTCGCTATGCCATCAATGCAATTCTTGTTGCACTCTTTGTCTTTGGTGGAAACTTCCTGGTAGGAGAGGGCCTTATTTCTCGCTATCAGACCGTTGTTTTTGAGCAAATTGGCGTGTATGTTCTGATGACCGTTTCTCTGAACATTGTTACTGGTTATCTGGGACAGCTTCCTTTGGGCCACGCTGGCTTTATGTCCATTGGTGGTTATGCCTGCGCAATCTTTATCATTCGCATGATGCCACTCTTTGGTCTGGATGCTCAGTCCATGGCTTCCGGCTCTACGCCAGCAGTAATTCTTTTTGTTGTTGGTCTTTTGTTCGGTGGTATTTGCGCTGCTCTTATGGGCGTGGTTATTGGTATTCCAGCACTCCGTCTTCGCGGTGATTACCTGGCCATCATTACTCTGGGCTTTGCAGAGATTATCCG
>CAJZJP010000084.1:0-3528 GCA_916050095.1 uncultured Atopobium sp. | reverse complement strand
AGGCTACCTTATCACGTCTACGGCAAAATTCACACGATATACAGCATATCTTACAAACTCTTTGATACATCCATGTAGGCAAAACGTGCCCATGGCGAGAAAAACTAGTTCTTCTCGCCATATCCAAGGACGTACGCACGGCACAGGTTCTCGGTGCCGATAATTGCATCGATGTGGCAACGCTCACGACCGTGAGTGTTGAGGCATGCTGGGCCAAATGCGCCGCTCTTAAGATCGTTGCCGGAGAAATATGCAGCGTTAGCATCAGTTGAGAAGTGGAAGGCAACCTGCTGGTTCCACTTTTCTGGCTCAACAACCTCCTGCGCACACGCAATAAGTTTGTTGGAAACTTCCCAATCGTAAGGCGAGCGAATATCAGAAACAATGATGCCTACGTGGTGCTCGTTTGAATTGTAGTCAGGGCCAATAAGGGTAATGTCCAGCGATACGTACTCATCCACCTCAACAGGCAAGAATGCGCCGCCGTGACCAATCTCCTCGTACATGGGGAATGCGAACAAGGTGTTATAGAGGGGTTTCTCGCCAGATTGCGCCAGCCAACGGAGTGTATGAAGCTGTGCGGCAACACAAGCCTTATCGTCGATAAAGCGAGAAACCATATAGCCGTTGTCATACATCTCAAAGTGAGGATCAATGGCAACAACTGCACCCTCTGAGACGCCCAGCGCACGAGCTTCCTCAGGGGAAGAAACATCAGCGATAAGCGAGATGGACATGTTGTCCTCGTTGCGCTCCATAGTTCTAGCGTCTTCAAAGACGTGAACGGAGTGGTGATTGCAGATTACCTGACCATCAACAACGGAGCCATCTCTGCAGACAACATGGCAGGTCTCGCCCTCAATGCTGTGGTAGTTGATGCCGCCCAGCTGGCGAACGCGCAGTGCACCGTCTGAATTGAAGCCGCGAACAATCAGGCCAATGGTGTCAAGGTGAGCATTAACGCCCACAGTCTTGCTGGTATCTTTACCCTCTACCAGGACATACGCCGTAGCTTTGTTGTCAATCTGAAGCTCATAGCCCGCCTCGGCAACAAGCTCTCGAAGCAGCTCATGGATGCGCTCGTAGTAGCCAACAGGGCTATCGCACTCAACAAGCTTCTTTGTAGTATCAATCAAATACTGTGTATCAGTTTCAAAATGAGTCATGACTATCTCCTAGTTTTGTGGATGGGTGTAAAGCTCTACCAGGTGCTCCAGCATGTCAACCATACCCTCAAGCTCGGGGACAGGAACAAATTCTCTGACGCCGTGAGCGTTGTAGTAGCAGGCAGAGAGATTGGCGCATGGGAACCCTCTAAAGGAAAGTTGGGATCCGTCGGTGCCGCCACGCATTGGAATGCAGGTCATCTCTACGCCGACCTTCTCGTATGCAGTGCGTGCATTCTCGATTAAGTGCGCATACTCAGGCTTTAATACGATGTCAGCCAAGTTGTGATACTGGTCGTGAATCTCAACGGAAAGTACCTCAGAGCCAATCTGCTTGTTTACATACGCTGCAGCATCAACCATCAACTGCTTACGGCGCTCAACCTTTGCCTGGTCATGGTCTCGAATAATGTAATCAGCGCGAGCAGACTCGCAATCACCGTTGACGCGCTCCAGATAGAAGAAGCCATCATAGCCCTCGGTGAACTCAGGACGCTCCGCAGGTGGAAGCAGCTCGTGGAAGCGCATAATTGCCTCGGATGCATTGATCATCTGGCCTTTTGCGGTGCCTGTGTGAACCGAAAGTCCGTGAGCACGCACAAACACCTCAGCAGCATTGAAGGTCTCGTAGCAGAACTCGCCAAAGGGACCCCCGTCAATGGTGTAACCATACGCAGCACCAAAAGCGTCAAGGTCCAGAAGAGCTGCGCCGTGGCCAATCTCCTCATCAGGAACAAACGCAAGTGCAATACGTGGGTGCTTAAGCTCTGGATGCTCTTTGTAGCGAGCAAGCAAGCTGACCAGCATGGCAATGCCAGCTTTGTCATCGCCGCCAAGCAGCGACGTGCCATCAGTGGTAACCAGCTGCCAACCAATCATGTGCTCAAGCTGAGGATTTGTCTCTGGGCTAATATAGACCTCTCTGCCCTCACGATCAGAACCAACCACCAACTTGCCACCCTCATACGTAACTACCTGAGGATGAACGGGATTGCCCCAAGACTGCCAGGCAGTATCAATATGGCAACAGAAACCAAGAGTTGGAAGGTCCTCCAACCCCTTGCTTGCAGGCCAGTGAGCAACAACGTAGGCGTGCTCATCAACAACTACATTTTCTGCGCCAAGTTCGCGAAGGTCAGCTGCAACAACCTCAGCCATCTGGTGCTGAGACTCAGTTGAAGGAACCGTATCTGCCGTCAGCGGATTAGACTGAGAAGAAACCTTACAATACGCAATAAATCTATCTAAAACGTCACTCATAAAACTCCCTTACAAAAAACTGCGCTAACCAAATAGTTAACGCAGTTTAGAGTATCAATGTATTAACGAGAAGACCGTGAGGCTTGTGAAGCTGTAACAAAGGATTTCCAAAGTTCACAGTCAGCTTTGCTGTATTGCCAACCATACTCTGGATGCCACTGCACACCTAGAGCAAACGTCTTGCCCTTAACCTCGGCTCCTTCAATAATGCCGTCTGAAGCATACGCAACTACATTAAGCTCAGCGGAAACCTTTTTCAGGGCCTCATCGTGATACGAGTTTGCTTGAATGTCTTCAACCTTACCCAGAGCGTTGTACAGCAAAGAATCTTTTTGAACATGAACAGCATGAGCTGGATGGTACAAATTTGCTGAATGAGTCCAGAATACATGATTTTCTGTTGGCTCAAGCGTATGCAAATCTTGTACAAGTGTACCGCCCAGTACAACATTCAAAAGTTGAAGACCACGACAAATAGCAAGTAAAGGTTTATCGGCAGCAAGTACCTGTTTTACGAGCTCAAACTCAAGCCTGTCTCTTATGGGACACAGACGATTAAGATCACGTGGTTCTTCTCCCCAATTGCGCGGATCAACATCATGACCACCGGTAAGGCAGAAGCCGTCACACATCTCAACAAACTGAGCAATAATCTCTGGGTCATCAGTCAAAGGCACCATGATAGGAATGCCGCCAGCTGCAAGGATGGCGTCAAATTGGATCTGTCCGACAGAAGCAGAATCAGAAAAATTTTCTTCAGGCATCCAGCGAGGAGTCACACAGATAAGAGGACGCTCAGAAGCAGGAAGATCTGGAACATCATTGAATGCATCTTTTACGATATCTGGAATAACCACAAAACCCTCTTATCAATTAGTACTTTTATCCAAACTCACGTTAAAGGTATACCCTTAATGAGTCTATGACTTTATCGCTTTTACGTTCTTCATGCCACCCTGACAACTCTTCCTTCACAATGTTTTTTCACTCATGAAACATTTTTCTGTATTGCATACAATTAATTTGGGTATTAAGAAGCCAGTTCTTACATTTAAACTTCATGTTTTGAAGATACAAACGGAAGGCGCCCTATGAAAGAGCA
>CAJZJP010000083.1:0-3640 GCA_916050095.1 uncultured Atopobium sp. | reverse complement strand
ATCTGTTCCAGATTCCTGTTATTAACTTCTTGGGACTAAGACTTGGTCGATTCCCGTATAGCTTGCTTGGTAACGCTTTTGTACGAGGCATCTTTGTCTTTGTAGTCACAATTGTTGTAGTTATGGTGTTCCAGTGGCTGATGAGGCAGGTCAAGAAAGCTCAAAAGACTAGCGCTAAGAACGCTTAAGTCTATTAGTTTTGACTAGCGACCAGTGACTAGCGTGAGCGTTGCTTCTCCAGAAGCTTTTGCCGTGCTTACGTCAACGTCAATGATGCCTGGTAGATTGCTTGCAATTTCCACAATTTGAGACACGCTGACTTCTTCAGAGAGCTTTCCGTTTGCTCGCTGCTCAAAGAGGGCGCCTGCAAGTACACCACGCATGTGTTTTGCATTATGCGATACAACGCTACGCTTTCCCGTACCAGGATCTTCTCGCTGTACGACAACTTGCAGCAGCTCACAAGGATGCTTTGCCGAAGGCGTCCACATCTTTTTGTATTCACCCGAGCGACAATCCACAACTATCTGATCTTTTAGAGCGGCGTTTAACAGGGGATTAAGCTGTTTTTTCCAGTAAGTTGCAACGGTGCCAACAGTGGGCAACTTGATTGAGGCAGAAAGTCTATAGTTGGGGAGAAGATCGTGTGGTCTCACAACACCCCAAAGACCAGAGAAAATCATGATTTCTGAGTTGAGGATATCTGCTGGTAATGTGACCGTTTTCTGCGTGTTTTTTAACGTGACGTTTTCAAGTGTCTGGTTGAATTTAGCAGCCTCAAATAACACGCCCGTATAGAGGTTGAGTGCAGTTGTGGTTGGAGCTTCATAGACGTCTAGGTTGTCGGCTATGTCACCAACGGTGTTAGGACCAATTTTAAGCACCTGAGCTGCGTCTGCATGAGAGCATACCTGGTGTAAGTCCTTGATGAGTTCTTCTCGACAGCTGGTAAGCTCAGAGCCAAACAAAAGCGATGAGAGATCAAGAGAAGGACCCGAGGTGGGTGCAGTTTTTCCTGACGATGGAGGAAGCAAAATAATCATGAAAATCCTTTTGATGAGGGATTTTTAGTTGTTGTTTAGTTTGATTCTAATTTATGTCCGGTGTGCGTGGTAACTTTAGAAGTAAGAAAAATCGGAGAGGTGACGTATGGGCTTGCTTCTGTACAAACAACAAACAGGTGCTTTCTTATCAAACTCTATTCAAGAGCAGCTAAGGGCTTCACTTGAGAGGTGGGGGTCTGCCCAGCTTATAGTGCCTTCTTCCGATACTGTGTTGTTAGTTAAGAGACAGCTTGGTGCCATCCAAGAGCTCTCTGTTGGCGTGAATGTTTCAACTTTTGATGAGTGGATGCGCGATCAATGGAAGCTGTATGGAAGTTCTGATCGTCTGCTTTCAAATACGCTTCGCAAGGTATTTTTCCAGCAGATTTTGGATGGAACGTCTGCTGATGACCTAGGCACTTTAACTACGAGCAAGGGTACCGTGGAGCTTCTTTCTAAGCTTGCTCCAGAGTATCTGACAGAGCTTGATCAGATTATGAACTCCGGTCAACTTTCTGCTGGTCAAATGAGTGCTTGTAAGGTGCTAGAGCGCTATAAGGCGCTGCTTGAAGAAAAGTCGTACGTTGAGGTGTGCCAGTGTCTGGATTACCTGCTGCAGTCCATCCCAACGCAAGGACCTGCACTGATTTTCTCGCGAGTTGAAGATCTTTCGGAGGCGCGTCTTCAGTTTGTGCACAAGCTGTCGCAGAAGCGCAATGTGGTGTTTTCTCTTTACGTGCCCGAAGGACCTGCAGGTTATGCAGCAGAGCAGCAGCTGGAATTGGTTGGCGGCCCGGGATGCGATTGTCGTGTGGATGCGGAGTTGGCGCCAGCCGCAAAAAGCCAGGAGCTCAACGATCTTCTCGCCAGGGTGTTCAGGGCCAAGGGAGGCAATGAGGTTACGCCAAGCGGTGCAGTAACGTTTTTGTCGCCGCTGGGCCAGCATGCCGAGGCAGAGTCTATAAGCAGGTATATCTCTCAGTGCGCAGAGTCTGGATGCAAGAGCTTTGCAGTGTACACCTCAAATCCGCAAAAGGTTTGGGATGCACTCTCGCAGAAGCTTGCGGCTAAGGGAATTGCTGCTCACTATAAGCGATCAGTGCGCATTCAGGACTCGCTTGCAGGACGTGCGTTTGCCAGCTTGATTGACGCATACGCCACGCTCAGTGAACGTGCAGAGCTCGAGAAAAACATTGATTACCAGGCATCTGAGCACCAGATGGGTGATATGTCGTGGTGGCCTCCGCGCACACTCACGGACTATTTGATTTCTCCTATTTCAGGCATAAGTGTTGAACGCGCTTGGATGCTGGATAAGAGTTGGCGTGGTAATAGAACGCTGTATGCCACTAGAGTGCTTGAGACGCTTTCTAAGGCAGCTATGAGCTCACGACTGTGTGCAGAGACCATTAAGAGTCTTGAGCTGGGCAGAATTGGTTCTGCAGCTCAGCGCATAATCGAATACCTTTCTGCAGAAGCATCCGATGAGCAGTCAGAGGCGGCTCAGTCTGAGGAGGCGCTTCTTCAAAACCAAGAGTCGCTTAAGGTAATGAGCAAGATTGTTTCTTCTGCACAGGAGCTCCATGAGGCAGGATTAAAACTCACTCCTCAGACACTTAAATCATTTATTGACCTTTGCAAAGATCAGTCGGTCATGATGCCTGTTTCTAATGGTATTAAGTCTGATATTCAGGTGCTAATCGCCCCTGTAAGCCAAGCTCATTCTTTTGAGCCACATATGTTTGATACCGTCATTTTCCAGGGCATGGATACGCTGAATTTTGGTGTTAAAGCATCCGATGGTGCACTGCAAGAGTTTGTTCGACATGCCAGTAAAATGCCTAAGGTATCAGAGTTCGCACGATATCAAAGAGATTTTTATACGGCGCTTACAACTGCTTCCATCAGCGTTGCATTTGAGAAGGTTGAGCAAAAAGATGTCTTTAATGCAGTAGCTCTCAGTGAGGTTAAAGCATGCTATCCCAAAGACTATGCAAAGAAGACAGGGGTTGTACGCGGAGAAGAAGAGGTGCTGGTAAACCTGTTGCCTCAAGCTACTGACCCAGAACGTGTTGCAGAACTCCCAACAATCGAGTCTGGTGAGATTGACCCTAAACTCAAAAACATTGTGGTACTTCCACGTCATTTGACCAGGGAGACCCTTGAGCAGGAATTACAGGGTCTTATAGAGGTCTCGCGAGAAGGGCTACCGCTTCTTTCTGCTTCTCAGATTGAGACGTATCTTGAATGTCCCTACAAATGGTTCACGCAACGCCGCATCAAGATTTCTCAGGTAGACACTGACTTTGCTCCAATGCAGATGGGCACCTTTATCCATCTTGTTTTAGAACTAACACACGCAACACTTTTAGCAGAAGCACTTGGTTGCGATGTTGCTGAGGTTGATTCTGTAGTTGAGCCTATGCTTCTGCAAGACATTGCTGGCTCTAGAATTACATCTGACAACTTAGACCACGCAAAGCAGGTGCTAGATACCTGTTTTGCTCAGGTGTGGGATGAGCAGTTCAACAACATTAACCGAGCATCTTCAAATGAGCTTATTCCGCATAGCATTCAAGAAAGAAAACAGGTTGAGA
>CAJZJP010000082.1:0-3663 GCA_916050095.1 uncultured Atopobium sp. | reverse complement strand
TGAATCTCATCAACGGTGCAATTAAGTGCCGTAATAAGCTCGTAAAGACCGCGATTACTGGCCATCTTAAAAATTCTCTCGTGAGAAACAGGTGGTTTCTTGTTGAGCGAACGCGCCTTATCAATACGAGCTCTAAATGTTTTAGCAATACTAATGGAGTCTTTACAAGAACCTTCTCTAATAGCGTGTCTAAAATGAGATTCCTCAAGCGACGCATTATGAATATGGAACGTAATAAGCTCAATTTGAGGATAGGTATCAACAAGATTCATGGCCTCGTCGTGCGTCATAAGATCGCGTAGTCTGAACTCTTGATTAAGAGGAAATACAATCTGAACAGGATGTTTTTGCCCAATAGGAGACAAAACGTAGGCCGGAGTAGGCTCCGAAACTACATTTTCAACAAGACATACGCCCTGACCTGGGTGAACGCAAAACTCGCCAACAGCTCGCATAACACCACTCCTCTCGGATAACAATAGTATACCATGAGAGGCCTGTTATACGCTAATGACCTGCAACTTTATAACTGTCGCAGGTCATTCAATAACATAACAATATTTTATATAAGGAATCTAATCAATCATTGTGATGGACTCAATGACTGGTTGCTCTGAAGCAGGGATGGTCCCATTTGAATCGGTTGGAGTTACGCCTTTACAAATTGCATCGACAACGTCCATTCCACTTATCACCGTGCCAAATGCTGCATAGTTTCCATTCAGAGTTGAGTTGTCTGCCTGCATAATAAAGAACTGTGAGCTTGCAGAGTTTGGATCTTGGGCGCGTGCCATGGAAATAGTTCCACGTGTATGCGAGATGTTATTCTCGACACCGTTTTTTGTAAACTCGCCCTTAATTTTATTCTCGGATCCACCCGAGCCATTGCCCTTAGGATCTCCACCTTGAATCATGAAGCCGTCAATAATGCGATGGAACGTAAGGCCATTATAGAAGCCTGACTCGGCAAGATGAGCAAAATTAGAAACCGTAATAGGCGCAACGTTTGCGTTAAGAGTTGCCTCGATAGTGCCGTAATCCTTCACCACAATACGAACATGGTGAATGCCCTTTGCATACGGGTCATCCGCTGCTACAGAATCAATGTAGCCCTTATTTTGTGAGCTCTGAGACTGCGTCTGCTGCGTCTGCTGCGTCTGCTGCGATTGCGAGCTTGCTTGTGACTGAGACTTATCAGCACCCCTCATAAGAGAGAAGAATATTGCTCCTACCGCAAGCACAACAATAACAACAACACCATACAGTCGGCGATTCTTTGTTTGAAACACGCTATGACCTCCCCTTTAAGCAGACGCGCACGAAACAATCCAAGACACCAAGTTGGCAGTTGCATTGCCTGTTCTCTCGGCAAGAACGTGGCCCTTATCCCAAACAAGCGTGTAATCAACACTGCTCACGCCCGAGAAATGCTTTAGAGACAGGCCCAAATTGAACGAGGTGCAAATTGAAGTATCAGTATTCTGAGCGCCCTCATTAATACGCCAATAAGGAGCAACCGATGCTGTCTGATAGCCTTTGTAAGATGCGCTGGTAAAGTACAGTGGATTGAACATATCAACACGAATTGGAATGTCATTCTCCAGCGTATCAGCCTTATTCAGATCAGAGGTCCAATCATTAGCGTAGCTGGACTTCCAATCAGTAAGCTTCATATACGTATCAAGGTTCTTTTTGATGAGGTCAGCTGTCTGCTCATCAAAATGCAAGGTACTTTGCTCACCAACGCCAAATAGCTGATTTGCACGAGTGCTTCTATCAGGAGCATCAAAAGCTCCAACAGGAAGTGAAGCACCTCTTAGAGCGCGCGAGAAGCCCCTCAAGTTCTCAAGTTCAACGCTCTGACGGCGAAGGTTATATACAACCCAAATAGACTCAGAGTTCAGAGAGCCAAAATAGTGCTCAGCAGTATCGTAGATAGTAGATTGAACCTGCTGAGTAGCAGGGGCTGCATTATCTGTACCACGAACCGTTGCGAGATTTGGATCACCTGGGAATGTTGGCTCTTCCAGTCGCTGAGGCGTAGAGGTATAAGGGAATGCGTTGTCCCTAACAAAGTTATTCGCAGAGGTCTTGAGCTCGTTGATAAGAAGATCTGCATATGATCCAGCGGTATAGACGCCAGAGTTAGTCTCATCAAGGCTGACCTTGCTGTCATTGCTGTCGAGAAGATCCATGTTGTTGACAAATGAGGCATATGCACCAGCAAGATCTTGCGAGAGAGGTTGGGTCCATACACCCTCAGCACGAGAATCTGTTGCATCTGCATACTGACCGGCCGACCACTCATACGCTGCGTCTGCGAGGTCGTATGAAGTTGCAGGACACCATGAAGCGCTGCCGTAAATAGAGTCTGACAGCTGCTCGCCCTTCTCGCTATGCGTAGCAGCGCCAACAGCCTTAAGATATGGCGTATAGAGCGGAGAATCGCCTGAGGTTCCAAGCACCGCACTAAGGCCGCCGCCAGCTGCAAAGCCAAACACAAAAATCTTTGATGTATTGCATGGGAGCAGCTCGTTGTTGTAGCGCAAATACCTGATAGCAGCCTTGAAATCTACTGCTGGCCAAGGAGATCCACCAGCGTAAAGCTCGTCCGAGCCGGTAGTTGAATCGTAACCGGCACTTCTACCGCGGAAACCTGCGTATACGTACACAAAACCAGCCTCAAGGTACGGTGCGAGGCCTTCGTATGCGTAGCTTGTAGGAGCGCTTTGAGGGAACAGCGTTGCCGTGTTAATAGGCATGACAATTGGCGCGGTACGTGCGGTAAAGTTGCCCACAACGGCTTTCTCGCTTACTTCGCACTCGTACGTTGAGCCCTTCTTAGTTCCCGAGAAATATTTTCCAGGTACAAAGACCGAGAGAGTGTTTACCGACTTGCTTGCAGGCTTAGTGCAGTACTGAATGCCCAGCTGATAGTAGCAGTCGTTATCTTCGTCATAGCTCCACTGGGTCATGTCCAGCTTAAGCGACTTGAACTCTTCAAGGTCCACGTTAGATGCAGGCTGATTCGTATCCTCAGACGTCCTTGCCTGTGGAGTACATGCAGCCAAGGTGCCTGCAGCTCCCAAAGCAGAAAGGGACAAGAATTCTTTTCTCGTAAAGGCCATAATTTCCCCTCGAATAGTTTATTCAGTGGAGGCAGCAACGACCGCTGACCTATTTCAAGCTAGTCATCTATTGTACCAATTTGCAAACGTGTATGCTTAAGAGCAAGCGTTTAGAGAAACGAGTTAGCATGCCAAAAGTTGTCAATTTCTTTGACCTCATTCATCTCAATGAAAGGCTTGCTCAGCAGGGCCTTTTGAGCAAAATCCACCTGCGTGACACATGTGGTAAGCAAACCCTCTGGATAGAACTCCCCTCTGGCGAGAAAACCGATGAGCGCGAGAAAATCGACGGTCAAGAGCTCGAGAAAACAAAGGAGCAAATTGAAGCGTTTTTTGCAATAAAGGGCATGACCGTTGAATTTGACCTCACTGGCGGAAAAAATTTCTGGATTGTATAAATTGCCCGCTTGACGAAGCGCTTGAGTCTGTTATAGTAAATAAGCTTTTCGAAGCACCAATGGCTGGGTAGCTCAGTTGGTAGAGCAGGGGACTGAAAATCCCCGTGTCAGGGGTTCGATTCCCTTCCCCGCCACCA
>CAJZJP010000081.1:0-3689 GCA_916050095.1 uncultured Atopobium sp. | reverse complement strand
GACGCTAACACCCGTATTCTTAACTACAAGAACAATGATGTTGACCTGGTCTTTATTTCTCAGTCTCTTATCCAGCAGTACCAAAATGATGAGTCTATTTCCAAAGAGATTGTCAACTACACTCCTGCATCCACGCAGTTTGTAAACTTGAACCTTAAGAGCGAGAACCTCAAAGATGTTCGCGTTCGTCAGGCACTCTCTATGGCAATTGATAGAGACACCATTTGTAGCACCATTCTTTCTGGTGTTGCAAAGCCTGCTAAGTCATTTATCCCATCTTCTGAGACCGGCTACAACGAGTCCGCTCCAGAGTTTGAGTACAACGTAGACAAGGCAAAGCAGCTTCTTGCAGAGGCTGGTTTTTCTAACCTCACTCTTAACGCACAGGTCAGAAGCCAGGATCAGAACCTCATGGTTGCCCTTCAGGATGCTTGGTCAAAGATTGGTGTTACCTGTAACGTAAGCGTTATTGACTCTGGTGTTTGGAGCGACGCACGTACTAACGGTGACCTTGAAGTCACTCTTGTTACCTGGTCTACCCTCTCCTTCCAGGGTGTTGAGCACATGGGCTCCTACTTCCGCTCTGACCGCGCCGCAAAGAAGTCTTCCTTCTACAACAGCACCGAGTTTGACAACCTGGTTGACCAGGCTCGCCTTACCGTTAACAACAACGACAAGGTACTTGAGCTCACCCGTCAGGCAGATAGCCTCATGACTCACACAGACTACGCATGCCTACCTATCGACTGGCCACAGATGCCTTACGTCTTGAAGCCAGAGTTTACCGGCCTCAGCGTTCTGGTTAACCCTCACTTCGATAAGGTTAAGAAGAAGTAAGGCTTCCTCCATACAAAACAAAGGCGAGAAGATCGGTTGGTCTTCTCGCCTTTTTTGTGTTTGTATGCCGTTTTAAGACACGACAATAAGATGCGCTACTCGGAAATCTTCTCCTCAAGGCGCGCTTCTTCTACGGCCTTCTGAGCCGCCTCAATAGCGTGTGCAACCTGAGGCGTACGGTCGGCATCAGAGAGCGATGTGTCGTACAGGTGGCAGGCGCAGAAATGACCTGGCTCAGCCTCGATGCGATTAGGAATGCGCTCGGAGCAAACCTTCATTGCCTTAGGGCAACGCGTGTGGAATACGCAACCTGAAGGTGGATTAGCAGGACTTGGAACGTCACCTTGAAGAATGCGCTTTTCCTGGATACGCTCGTGGCGAATACGAGGAATAACGTCCAAAAGTGCCTGAGTGTATGGGTGCAAAGGACGCTCAAAGAGGGCGTCTTTAGTAGCAAACTCCATCTGGTGACCCAGATACATGACCATAACAGTATCTGCAATGTGGCGAACAACGGAAAGGTCATGGCTGATAAAGATGTAGGCCAGACCGTGGTCCTTCTGAAGCTCTTCAAGCAAGTTGATTACCTTGGCCTGAACAGAAACGTCCAAAGCAGAAACAGGCTCATCGCAGACAACAATTTCTGGCTCAAGCACAATAGCGCGAGCAATACCAATACGCTGGCGCTGACCGCCCGAGAACTCGTGAGGGTAGCGGTACTTGAACTCAAGGTTAAGGCCAACTTCCTCCATAACCTCTTCAATGCGAGCATCACGCTCTGCCTTTGTCTTATAGGTGCCTGCAATATCAATAGGCTCGCCAATGATATCCATGACCGTCATACGAGGGTTCAGTGAGCTGTAAGGATCCTGGAAGATAAGCTTCATCTTCTGACGAGCTCGCTTGAGGTCTTCTCCCTTAAGTGAGGTGAAATCTTCCCCATCAAGCTCAACTGTACCAGAGGTTGGCTCAGTGAGACGCAGTACGCACTTGCCTGTTGTAGACTTTCCGCAGCCAGACTCGCCAACAATGGCCAAGGTCTCTTTGCGCCTGAGCTCAAACGAAACGTCCTCAACAGCATGAACGGAAGCGTTAGAACGACCAAATACACCGTTTTTGATGGGGAATCGCTTAACCAAGTTCTTTACGGACAAGATGGTTTTCTCGCCAGAAAGGTCCTTGACGTCTGTGTTCTTCTCTTCTGCCATGACTACTCACCCCACTCATCAGTGTATTTCCAACAGCTGACAGTATGGCAATTGTCTTCACCAACAGCAGTCAAGCTAGGACGACGATTCTTACAAATGTCCTTAGCAAACGGACAACGTGGATGGAATGGGCAGCCAGAAGGCATATGCGAAAGCATAGGAACGCTACCAGGAATTGCATAGAGTTCCTTGGTGCGCTCGTCAAACGATGGAATGGACGCAATCAAGCCCTGAGCATAAGGGTGCAGAGGGTTAGTAAAGAGCTCTGCAGACTGCGCATACTCAACGCGATGACCAGCGTACATGACAAGAACCCAGTCAGCCATCTCGGAAACAACACCCATGTCGTGTGTAATCAACATGACAGCGGTGCCCAAATCTTGCTTCATGCGATCGATAATCTGCAGAATCTGTGCCTGAACCGTTACGTCAAGAGCGGTTGTTGGCTCGTCGCAGATAAGCAGTGATGGCTGGCAAGCTAGTGCCATAGCAATCATGACACGCTGGCGCATGCCACCAGAAAGCTCATGTGGATATGACGAGAAGACCTTCTCTGGTGCAGGAATACCCACCAGCTTAATCATATCAAGGGCCTTCTGATCTGCCTCCTGTTTGCTCATGTTGGGATTATGAACAAGGATGCCTTCACGAATCTGAAGACCAGATTTCATAACAGGATTTAAGGAGGTCATAGGCTCCTGGAAGATCATACCAATGCGATTACCGCGGAAGTCACGCATGCCACCACGAGGAAGCTGCGTTAAATCAGTTCCCTCAAAAATAATTTCTCCGCCAGTAATCTGCGCAGGAGGTGTAGGAAGAAGTCCCATGACAGATAGAGCCGTCATGGACTTACCGCAGCCAGACTCTCCTACTACCGCAAGAGTCTCGCCTTTACGCATAATAAACGAGAGGTCACTTACTGCAGGAAGTGCGCCATCTTCGGTGAAAAGCGTAACATCAAGATGATTAACGTCGAGAAGGACGTTCTTCTTGCACTGCTCTTCTCGCTCTTTTTGAGCCGTCTCTTGCGCAAGCTTGCGCTCCTCAAGACTGCAAAACTTCACAGCCTGACCATTTGGACCCTCGATAAAGTGCTCAAATGTTGCATCTGTATTTTCTGCCATAAACGTAACCTCCTTTCTAAGAACGCATCTTTGGATCAAGGGCGTCGCGAAGGGCGTCGCCAAGCAAGTTGAAAGACATAACCGTAATGATGATGACAATACCTGGGGCAATACTGTAGAGAGGCTGTGATGCAAGGTATGGCTGAGATGCTGCAATCATTTGGCCCCAACTTGCCTCAGGTGGCTGAACACCCAATCCCAAGAACGAGAGTGTTGCCTCAGAAAGAATTGCGCTTGGAATGCCCAAGGTAGAAACAACAATCAGCGTTGACATACAGTTAGGAAGCAAATGCTTCATGATGATGCGGAAGCTGTTACCACCAGACAAAATACAAGACTGAATGTATTCAGAATTCTTCAGACGCATGACGTCGCCTCGAATCAGCCTTGCTGTGGTTGTCCACATCAAAAGACCCAGTGCAATATAGAGGTTAATAAGACCTGGACCCATAACAAACATAATCAAAATTGCAAAAAGCAAGAATGGGAAGCTGGAGAAAACCTGAATGATAAAGGA
>CAJZJP010000080.1:0-3735 GCA_916050095.1 uncultured Atopobium sp. | reverse complement strand
CATCTTACTGACATCTCTACCAGAGAAGACTTTAGGCACATTTCTTATATAAAAGATGCATGCTTTGCTACAGTTGCTGGTAAAGGAATTGACAGCTACAGAGAAGCAATCCAACTGATGGCGGTTCATCTCAAAGATGAAGCATAACCAGTTGTTTATAGCCATTTGGTGAGAAACACAAACCTGCTGTAATGCTAAATTGCAGCAGGTTTTTTATGCACACGTAAGTACCTCTGACTCGGTTATCACCACATCTACGGCAACATCAAATGCTGTATGAGGAAGCGTTGTCCGACTCAAACTTTGCTGGTAAGCAAGACAAATTTTCTTGCCAGGGTACGTAGACAAGAACCGGTCATAAAAACCAGCACCATAACCCAAGCGATACCCCTTTGTATCAACAAGAAGCGCTGGAACAATGCAAATCGAATTGTTCTTCTGGTCCTCAGTTACAGCAGGCAGCTCTTTTGCTGGTTCTAACAAGTTAAATGGTGCCGCTACCAGCTGCTCCAATGAAGCGATGGCAACAAACTCTAAACAATGTCCAGGTAGACAACGAGGTACCGCCACCGTTTTCCCATCGCGTAGAGCACACTCAATAAACATCCTGGTAGAAACTTCAGATGAAACAGAAACATACGTTAAAACAGTAGTTGCTTCTGCATATTCAGAGGTTGCAAGAAGTTTCTGAGTAATGCGATTATCAAGCACGGACCTCTCTTGCTCAGAAAGAGCTTCTCTTGCTGCTAGATGTTCTTCTCGCAAACGTTGTTTTTCTAATGCCGCAGTATCCATAAAGCCTCCCCTCTAGCTAAGAATAACAACATTTTTGTGGACATTTGGAGAAGAAACAGACACCTGTCGCAATAAATGTGACTAATTCTCAACAATTTTTATATAGCTTTCTTTTTAGCAAATTCCTTACCTGCGCAAATGTAAACCGTTTCTAACTTGTCAAAATATTGCGTATTTGTCACTTGTTTGGCACTACATATTGAGTAAAGTTAGAGGTCGCAACTAATATTTGACGTCATTTGTCCAAAGACATACCTGCTGTCAAAATTAGTCTCAAGATTGCTATTTGTAAACTGCTGAGCGGCCATGCTCCACTCAACACGCTCAGCATGAACGCGGACGTATAAATTGTCCGTGTAAAAAGGAGTGTGTTATGCAGGAAACACCAGCACAGGAGGCTTGGGACGGCTTTGTCGGTGGCAACTGGCAAAGAGCTGTTGATGTCCGAGACTTCATTCAGAAGAATTACACCCCTTATGACGGTGATGATTCCTTCCTCGCTGGTCCAACTGAGGCTACTACAAAGCTTTGGGCGGATGTTATGGATCTCTTTGCACAAGAGACCGCAAACGGTGGCGTACTTGATATGGACACCAAAAAGGTTTCCACTATCACCTCCCACGAGGCTGGCTACATTGACAAACCACTTGAGCAGATTGTTGGTCTCCAGACTGACAAGCCCCTCAAGCGCGCTCTGATGGTAGACGGCGGCGTTCGTATGGCAATGGCTGCATGCAAGGCCTACGGTTATGAAGTTGACCCAGAGATTGTTGACTTCTACACCTATCGTCGCAAGACTCACAACGCTGGTGTTTTTGATGTCTACACCGAGGACATGCGCAAATGTCGTCACTCCCATATCATTACCGGTCTGCCTGACGCATATGGCCGTGGCCGCATCATCGGCGATTATCGTCGTGTTGCTCTCTATGGTGTTGACGCTCTTATCACTGATAAGACAAATCAGAAAAACGGCACCAGCTCCATCATGGACGAGAAGACCATTCGTCATCGCGAGGAGCTCTCCGAGCAGATTCGTGCTCTCAAGGAGCTTAAGCAGCTTGGTGAGATTTACGGCTTTGATTTGAGCCGTCCCGCAGAGAACTTCAAAGAGGCAGTTCAGTGGCTCTATCTGGGCTACCTTGCTGCTGTAAAAGAGCAGAATGGCGCTGCAATGTCCATTGGTCGTAACACCACCTTCCTGGACATCTATGCAGAGCGCGATCTTGCTCGTGGTACGTTTACTGAGTCAGAGATTCAGGAGATTGTTGACCACCTGGTTATGAAGCTTCGTATGGTCAAGTTTGCTCGTACTCCTGAATACAATGAGCTTTTCTCTGGAGACCCTCAGTGGGTCACTGAATCCATTGGTGGTATTGGTGTTGATGGCCGCTCTATGGTTACCAAGTCCTCCTTCCGCTGGCTTCGCACCCTTGAAAACATGGGTACCAGCCCAGAGCCTAACCTGACTGTTCTGTGGTCCACCAAGCTTCCAGAGGGCTTTAAGCGCTACTGCGCAAAAATCTCTATTACCACCAGCTCCATTCAGTACGAGAACGACGATCTTATGCGCGTCTATCATGGTGATGACTACGCAATTGCTTGCTGCGTCAGCTCCATGCGCGTTGGTAAAGAGATGCAGTTCTTTGGTGCTCGTGCCAACCTTGCTAAATGCCTGCTTTACGCAATCAATGGTGGCCGTGACGAGAAGACCGGCGAGCAGATTGGTCCTAAGTACCGTGCAGTTGAGGGCGAGTACCTTGATTACGACGATGTCTTCTCCAAGTATATGGACATGATGCGCTGGCTTGCTGGCGTTTATGTCAACGCTCTTAATGCAATCCACTACATGCACGATAAGTACAGCTACGAGCGCATCCAGATGGCTCTGCACGATGAGCATGTTCACCGTTGGTTTGCAACAGGTATCGCAGGCCTTTCTGTTGTTGCCGACTCCCTCTCTGCAATCAAGTATGCAAAGGTAAGGGTTGTCCGCGATGAGACCGGCCTTGTTACCGATTACGTCACTGAGGGCGACTTCCCTAAGTATGGTAATGATGACGACCGCGTTGACACCATTGCTCATGACATCGTTGAGATTTTCATGAACATGATTCGTCAGAACCACACCTACCGTGATTCTGTTCCAACAACTTCTATCCTGACCATTACCTCAAACGTTGTATATGGTAAGGCTACTGGCAACACCCCTGACGGCCGCCGCGCGGGCGTTCCTTTTGCTCCTGGCGCTAACCCAATGCACCACCGCGATACCCACGGTGCTGTTGCGTCTCTAGCCTCCGTTGCTAAGCTTCCATTTAACGACGCACAGGACGGTATTTCCAATACCTTCTCAATCATTCCTAATGCTCTTGGTAAGGGCTCTGACGTCTACTTCCATGGCAGTGAGCTTGACCTTGAGCACATCGACTTCTCTGATATGAATCTTGATATTCAGATTGAGAACAAGATTGATTGCGCCTGTGAGGCAAACCCATCCGCAGCTGAAGGTGCTGAGGATCGTAAATAACAAGCCCTGGCGAGAAGATCTATCTACACGTTTCTTCTCGCCAACAAACTCGTAAGGAGAAACTCATGAAGTCCAACGAAGTAGCTTCCGAGCAGATTGACAACCTGGTAAACATGATTGATGGCTATGCCGAGAAGGGCGGTCATCACCTGAACGTTAACGTATTTACTAAGGACACTCTTCTTGATGCTCAGGCACATCCAGAGAAGTATCCTCAGCTGACCATTCGCGTTTCTGGTTACGCTGTTAAGTTCAACTCCCTTACCAAAGAGCAGCAGGACGACGTTATTTCTCGTACCTTCCACGACGCTCTCTAAGGATTTCTTGTCCATGTCTTGTTCTGATACTCACATGGATCTCAATGACCCGCTCACAGTTTGTGGGCGGGTCCACTCTATTGAGACCTTTGG
>CAJZJP010000079.1:0-3814 GCA_916050095.1 uncultured Atopobium sp. | reverse complement strand
ACCGAGTGTGTTGCTGCTCTAGCTCAAGATCCAGAGGGAATTGCGCTGCTCCCACAGCCTTTTGTTACGGTGGCACAAAGCAAGAACAGCCAGATTCGCATTGCAATCGACCTTGGCGCTGAATGGGAGGCTGTCAATCCTCAGAGCAAGCTGATTGCTGGCGTAACTATTATTTCTTCAAAGCTCATCTCAGATTCTCCAGATGCGGTAACAGCCCTGCTTTCTCACTACAAAGACTCTGTTGCATTTGCGGTTGATCATCCAGATGAGGCTGCTACGCTTGTAGGCAAATACGGCATTGTTCCAGAGCCTATTGCCAAGGTTGCGCTGCCTAAGTGTAATATTACGTATATTGATGGCGCAGATATGAAGAGCGCACTTTCAAGTTACTTAGGCATTCTGGCTGAGGCTAATTCTCAGGCAGTAGGCGGACAGGTTCCTGGAGACGATTTCTACTTTGGCGCATAACCCGCACATAAAAGATAGTATTTCTGCCCGAGGTGGCGCCGAGAAAGGCGCTGCCTCGGCAGATTTTTCTGTCGAGAAAAACGATCAGGCCCAAAGCGCAGGTCAGACCCAAGGTGCGGGCCGCGTGCAAGGCAAACCGACTGCGCGCAAAGTTGCTTCTAGCTGGGGAGCACGTTTAGGCGCACTGGTATTTTGGCTTGTCGTGTGGCAGATAGCTGCGGTTGTCATCAATCAGGATATTGTTTTAACTTCACCTATTCAGACCATTCAGACGCTTTTCTCGCTAGCTCAACTACGCGAGTTTTGGGTTTCTATTGGTCTTTCTCTTTTGCGTATTTTTGCTGGTGGAGCACTTGCTTTTACCGTTGGCTCCTTGCTGGCGTTTTTGAGCTTTAAGTACAAGCTGATCAAGATTCTTTTTGAGCCGCTTATTTCTACAATCAAATCAATTCCCGTAGCATCCTTTGTCATCTTGCTACTTATCTGGGTTCGCACGCCCTACCTCTCAATTTCAATTTCATTTTTGATGGCACTTCCCATCATCTACATTGCAGTACTTGAAGGGCTCCTCAGCACTGACCAGCAGCTTATTGAGATGGCTGATGTATACCAAATTCACGGCTGGCAACGCATTAAAGCAATTTATTTGTCGCAGCTTATGCCTTCGCTTAAGACAGCAACCTCACTTGCCATGGGGTTTTGCTGGAAGTCGGGAATTGCTGCCGAGGTCATTGGACTTCCCACATTCTCCATTGGCGAGCACCTCTATAACGCTAAAGTGTATTTGGATACGCCAGCCCTTTTTGCGTGGACGCTTGTGGTTATTGTGATGAGCGCGCTTGGCGAGAAGATCGTGATGCGGTTAGTTTCATGGGCTGCTGCAAGGTTAGAAAAGAGCTGCTCATGAGTATGAACACAACTAATTGTGCCTATGCAACCGAGCAGTTGCTTGAGGTAAAAAACATCACTAAATCGTTTGGTAATACGGTTGTGCTTGATGATTTTTCCTACAAATTTGAGAGGGGAGTGTACGTACTCTCTGAGCCCTCTGGAGCAGGTAAAACAACACTTCTTCGTATTCTTTGTGGTCTTGAAGTGACTGATTCAGGCACAGTGCTTAAAGCGCCTGACACTAAAACGGTCATGATGTTTCAGGAAGATAGACTGCTAGAAAACTTGAGCGTTATGGCAAATATCATGCTTGCTATACAGTTGCACTCAAAGGAGCAAAAACAAAGCGCTCGAGAGCGTATTAAAGAGGCGCTTTGTGGGGTAGGACTTGAAGGAACAGAAAACAAGCCTGTTTCTGAGCTTTCCGGTGGTCAAAAGAGACGCGTTGCTCTTTTACGTACACTCTTTGCAGATGCAGACATCTTGCTCTTTGATGAGCCGCTCAAGGGATTAGATGAAGCGCTTAAGCAGCAGGTTATTGCCTCTGTCAAACCGTTCATTGAATCAAAAGTTGTAATTTGGGTAACTCATACTCCTGAAGAAGTAAAACTGCTAGGCTCTTATACAGCACTGCAGTTATAGGAGTGAACTACATGTACAAGGTAATTCTCGCCGGCGGAATGGCGTCTGGTAAATCAACTGTTTCTAAAATGTTTGAAGCAGCAGGTGGTCTGCGCTTTGACCTTGATGAGGTTTCTCGTAGACTTCTGAGACCTGGATGCGAGTGTACGTATCGTGTGGCAGAGGCTTTTGGTAACGATTTGTTGGATCCCGTTACTCATGAGATTAATAGGCGAGAGCTTGGTCGTAGGGCTTTTGCCACTAGAGAATCTGCTGAGCTCTTAGAAGAGCTTGAGATGCCTTTTATCAGGGAATATATGCGTCAATTCCTTACAAAAGAGGCTCCTGCTGCAGATGCTCAGTTCTGCTTTGTAGAGGTTCCGCTGCTTGACCGCGTTGAAGACTTGCTTGAGCTGGTTGATGAAGTTGTCGTTGTTGTAGCGCCTTTGGAACTGAGAGCAGAACGCGCTGAACAGCGAGGATCTTCTCGCCAAGAGTTTGAGCAGCGTATAGCGCATCAGCCTTCCGATACGTATTTGCGTAATCAGGCGGATACAGTGTTTGTAAACTCTGAAGGCCTTGATGATCTTAAAGCACAGGTAGAGCTTTGGTTAAACGCTCGGTTTAACCAGCATTCAGAGTAATAAGTTATAGCTTACGTGCGCGGCCTCTAGAAGGGCGTCCTCAGTGAACTCTCTACCTTGGCAGCTGCATCGTCAAAGGTAATTTCAAGGCAGTTCTTGAGCATGTTTTGGCCAACACAATAAATGCCATCGTTAACACATGCGCTGCCAATAGCAACTGCCTTGTTAAACACAGCTTTCTGGTCAAAGACAGGAACACCATTTTGCTTAAGGAACGAGAAGACTTCTTGAGGGGTATCCAGTTTCTTAACAGAAGCATCTGCCTTGAGAAGGTCTTCAAGCTCTTCTTTTGCAGGTTGGGCAACACTGCCGCCGATAATTATTGCCATTTGATAGCAAGCTGCACAAAGGTCAGAGCGTCCTAGCTTCCACTCCATATAGGCCAGGCGATAGTACACCAGAGCAACATCTGAGCTAGAGAAAATGTGTGCGATAAGGTCTTTGAGCAGCTTTGCAGCCTCAAAAACTTTTGACTGATCTTCTAATGTTCTTACCAATAGCAGCGTTGCATCAATTCCCAAAGGAGAAATTCTATGGGCTTCTTGTGCATAGCGTTCTGCTTTTTCTGGCTGTTCAAGCAAGTTGTAGGCGCGAGCCATTCTTGCTAAAGACATAAAATAGGTGTCTGGAATAAGCACCAGTTTTCTTGGCTCATTGGGGAATGCAAGGTTATAAGCTACGCGCTCTGAGAGGGAATCAAAATATCTGTAGATAGAATCAGAATCATCCAGATACAGACCCATATCAAGGGTTGGTGAAACCTGAGACTCAAGCTCTGTAAGCACCTTTTCTAGAGCGTCTGCATCTGGCTCTCCATCCATAATGTTATTTATGGATTGAAGCGTTTTTTGCAAAGGCGAACCAAAGAGGAATTTCTCGGCCATAGACCTTCTGTCCGAGAAATCAATAGTGCCCTCAACAAGGCCATGGATGACTCTATCAAAGCCTTCAATGGCGTAAATATCAGAAGTTGAAGCTTTTGCTTCCTCAAATTTACCAACTGCATCTGCGGTAGAGGCATCTTTTGGGATGTTGTTGAGAGTGGTGTTCCAAAGCCTAATGCGATGAGATGCCTCAGAATAGCCAAGGTCACTCACCTTTTGTGCTCCACAAACAGCAGTAACTGCTGGCGAGCAGGGGCGATCAGAAAGGTCTGGCATTTCAAAGAAGCTACGAGGAGAAACCCACTC
>CAJZJP010000078.1:0-3873 GCA_916050095.1 uncultured Atopobium sp. | reverse complement strand
CACAAGCAGATGAACGAGGAAGCCGAGCACTTTAGACGTATTACCATGAAGGTTCTAACCATGCAGCTCAACTCCATCACCGTGATGGACGTGGTTGCATTTGGTGGAAGCGCCCTTGGAATGATTCTTGCCATTCAGCAGGTAAATGACCAGCTAATCTTTATGTGGCAGGGCGTGTTCATCATCTTGATTTCCGCTGAGTTTTTCTTGCCCATGCGCCTTCTTGGCAGCTATTTCCACATTGCCATGAACGGCATGGCGGCTTCAGACAAGATTTTTGACCTACTTGATACTCCCGTTCGCGAGCAGGGAACCAAAACAGTTCCCGAGTCCAGTGATTTGACACTGCGCAACGTTTCTTTCTCCTACGACGGCGAGAAGCCCGTCTTGGTGAATGTTTCTTTTGGAATGCGCGCTAACTCTTTGAATGCCCTGGTAGGAGAGTCAGGCTGCGGAAAATCAACAATTGCAGCACTTCTGACCGGAAAACTCCGCTCGTATTCTGGCGATGTGCTGTTTGGAAATACCAGCCTGGCAGATATTTCTGACCAGAATTTGCTTCAAAACGTTACGTATATTGGTCATCAAGCACATCTCTTTATGGGAAGCGTTCGCTCTAACCTTGCCATGGGTAATCCAGAGGCAACTGAAGAACAGCTCTGGCACGCCCTTGAACAGGTCAATCTTGCTAAGTTCGTAAAGTCTTTGGGTGGACTTGACGCGCCAGTTGCCGAGAAGGGCTCCAACTTGTCTGGTGGTCAGCGCCAGAGATTAGCACTGGCCAGAGCCCTGCTTCACAATAGCCAGATGTACATCTTTGATGAAGCTACTTCAAATATTGATGTTGAGAGTGAAGACGTTATTATGCAGCAGGTTCATCAGCTTGCTCAGACAAAGATGGTGCTGGTAATTTCTCACCGCTTAGTAAACGTTAAAAATGCTGATCAGATTGTTGTGATGCAGCATGGTCGCGTTGTTGGAAGTGGAACGCACCAAGAGTTGCTTGCAACAAATGACGAGTACAAACGAATGACGCAGGCCCAGACTGAGCTTGAGAATTATGTGAAAGGAGTTGAGGCGTAATGAAAGCAGAAGTTAAGAACAGCGCCACAACTGCACGTACTTCTCGCCGTAGTGCGCTCACCATTATGTTGAGGCTGGTGGGGCTGGTTCGTCCGCTGGCTGGCTTTATGATACTTGCAATTTTGATGGGCGTTTTGGGTAACCTTGCCGCCACGTTCATCAGCATTTTTGGAGCATATGCGCTGCTCAGCGCTATGGGCTTTGCTTCATCTTCTCCTATGGCGTTGCTTTTTGGTGGCATGCTTTTGTTTGCCCTGGTCCGCGGTCTGCTGCGCTATGCCGAGCAGGAATGCAACCACTTTATTGCGTTTAAACTACTTGCGCTTATTCGAGACCGCGTGTTCACGGCGTTAAGAAAGCTTGCGCCAGCAAAACTTGAGGTCAAAAATAAGGGCAACCTGATGAGCGTCATTACTTCAGACATTGAGCTGCTCGAGGTTTTCTATGCACACACTATCTCGCCTATCTGCATTGCGGTTGTGTTCTGCGTTGTTATGGTGTGGTTTATTGCAGGTACTACCAACTTGATTTTAGGCGTCATTGCACTTGTTTCTTACCTGGTAGTTGGCGTGGCAATTCCGCTTGCTATGTCTAAGCGCTCCGAGCAAGACTCTGCTGAGGCAAGAGATCTTGCTGGTAAACTCTCGACGGTTACCCTTGATAACCTGCGTGGTCTTGACGAGATTCTGCAGTACAACACGGGCACTCAAATGCTTGAGAGCTCCAGTAAGCTTGCTGATCAGTTAAGCGACAGACAGCAGGCAGTTAAGAAGGCATTTGGTGTCAACGATGCAATCACCTCAACGGTTATTTTGCTCTCTGGCCTTATTATGTTCTTTAGTTCGTTCTACCTGGCCTATCACCAGCAGATTCTTATGAATGAAGCTTTCATTGTTACCATTGCATTGATGAGTTCGTTTGGGCCTGTTGTGGCTTTGGCAGCACTTGGTACAACCCTGACCAGTACGTTTGCTGCAGGCAACCGTGTTTTGGATATTTTGGACGAACAGCCCCTGGTTGAAGATGTAGTGGGTCAAAAAGATATCTCCTATGAGGGCGTGCGCGTTTCTAAGCTTTCATTTGCGTACGATGACGAGCAGATTCTAGACAACATTTCCGTGGATATTCCTACCGATAAGATTGTGGGAATTGTGGGAAAGAGCGGCTCAGGCAAGTCTACGCTGCTAAAACTTTTGATGCGTTTCTGGCCAGCAACGCCTGGTGCCATTGAGATTTCTGGAACCCCTTTGGAGCAGATTAATACCTCTAACCTGCGTGATCTTGAGAGTTACATGACGCAGGATACGCATCTGTATCACGATTCCATTAAGAACAATCTCCGCATTGCAAAGCTTGACGCAACGGATGAAGAGATTGTTGAGGCGTGCAAGAAGGCTTCAATTCACGAGTACATTTCCACGCTGCCTCAGGGCTACGATACGCCTGTTGCAGAGCTTGGCGACTCACTTTCTGGCGGAGAGCGCCAGCGCATTGGCCTTGCTCGCGCATTCTTGCATGACGCGCCACTCATGCTGCTTGACGAGCCAACTAGTAACCTAGACAGCCTAAACGAGGCTATTATCTTGCGCTCACTTGATAAAGAAACTGAGCGCAAATCCGTGGTTCTTGTCTCTCATAGGGCTTCTACCATGGGAATTGCAGATGTTGTTTACACCGTTGATGGGGGACGAGTGAGCTGATGACACCTGAAGAAATTGCGCAGAAACGTCAAAAAGAAAAAGATCTTATTTCGCTCATGATTCGTTTTTATTGCGAGAAGCACCATCACACCAAAGCTCATGAGCCTCTGTGCGACGAGTGTGCTGAGCTTGAGAAGTATGCGCATACGCGTGTGGACCGCTGTCCTCACATTGAGACAAAGACGTTTTGCTCAAAATGCAAATCGCATTGCTACGGTAAAGAGATGCGTGCTCGCGTTAAAGAGGTCATGAAATCCACAGGACCTCGACTGCTCCTACACCATCCAATTCTGGTAATCAAGCACGCGCTTCAGTAACGCAGTCCTAGTTGGCCTTGTACACCTTTGACATCTGCGATTTTCTCGCCATTTCACGGTCTTCTCGCCAAAAGTGAGAAGACCGCATTTTTTTGAATCTTTTTCATTTGAAACATAACTGTTAACTCTGAGAATTACGTAGTTTTGTCGCGGCGCGCTAGGTTTACAGTGACCTCTCGCTTTACAGAAGGAGGTACTGCGTTGATTAAATCTAAGAAAGCGTCATTTATTTTTAAGCTATGTATTGCTGTGATTGGCACCTTTGTACTGTGTGATTCTGCGGGCGTCTTCCGAATGAACTTCCGCGTTTCTTTCTTGTATTACTTCACCAACATCTCTAACCTGCTGCTTGTTGCTTATTTCTGGGGTGCGCTATTCCAGGCTTACAAGCATCCCGAGACTGCTCAGAAGCCATGGATGCCAACGGTCAAACACACGCTTATGCTGGGAATTACCGTAACTGGCCTGGTAGCTTACTTCCTGCTTGATCACGGCGAGGTTTTTGTCAACGGCGTCTTTAAGTTCAACAATTTTATTCTGCATGATGTGATTCCTATCTGCGCCGTTTTGGACTGGCTGCTCTTTGACGAGAAGCCAACTATGGGCTTCAAAGAGCCTCTGATCTGGCCTTTGTATCCGCTCACGTATTTTGCGTACATTATTGTTTTAGTCCTGGGCTTTGGTGTGCAGATTAAAGAGAAGTCTCGCTGGCCTTATGGATTTATGGACTTTGACAAGCTAGGAGTCCCAACAGTTGCTTTGACCATTGTGAT
>CAJZJP010000077.1:0-3878 GCA_916050095.1 uncultured Atopobium sp. | reverse complement strand
TTACCGTAGCTTCTGCCGAGTCTTGTACGGGAGGACTTGTTGCAGGCGCTCTTACAGCCATCTCTGGATCATCAAGCGTACTTAAGGGCACTGTTGTAAGCTATACCGTTGAGATTAAACAAAAGGTATTAGGCGTTTCAAAAGACATTTTTGATGAACCGTCCCTTGGTGCTGTTTCTGAGCCCTGCGCAGCTCAAATGGCTTCAGGCGTTAGAGACGTTATTGGATCAGATATTGCAGTTTCCGTTACAGGAATAGCTGGCCCAACAGGAGAAGAGCCTGGTAAACCAGTTGGAACAGTTTGGTTTGGTATTAACAGCAAAAACTTTACCCATACAGTCTGCAAACATTTTTCTGGTAATAGGGAACAGGTGCGAGAAGCTGCTGTTTTGCAGGCTTTACAATTAATTCATGAAGCTATTGTGAAGGCTTAAAACCCGATTTTAATAGGGAAGCTCAAAACTAGTTTGTTTTGAGCCTCTTATTTTCTTCGACTATGCAGGACTTATACAGCCAAATTTGCAATTAAGAAAAAATAAGCTGTTCAAGAGCGGAAAAATAGAGGAAAGAATTCAGACAAATTCCCTCTATAGAGTATATGTTTGACGTTGACATAGAACGTCTGTTCTTATATTATTCTAGTAACAAAAAGAGCAAGGAGTACCAATGGCTAAAAAGTCAGTTTCAAAAGAGATTAAAGCTCGTACTACTGGTGATGAGAGAGATGAGGTTATCTCTTCAACCACTGCAGAGATTGAGAAGAAATTTGGTGCAGGCGCTATTATGCGTTTAGGTGAGGGTGGTCCTGCCTTTGATATTCAAGCTATTCCAACTGGCTCACTTGCTCTTGATGCAGCATTGGGTATTGGCGGCGTTCCTCGCGGCCGTATCGTAGAGATTTATGGCCCAGAGTCCTCTGGTAAGACAACACTTTCACTAGAAATTCTTGCAGAGGCTCAGGCACTAGGTGGTGTTGTTGCCTTTATTGACGCAGAGCATGCACTAGATCCAGGTTATGCGGCTCGTATTGGCGTTGATATTGATGATGTATTAATTTCTCAGCCAGATACTGGTGAGCAGGCTCTAGAAATTTGTGACATGCTTGTTCGCTCAGGCGCCATTGATGTTGTAGTTGTAGACTCCGTTGCTGCTCTTGTTCCTCGTGCAGAGATTGAGGGAGAGATCGGCGATTCTAGCGTTGGTCTTCAGGCTCGTCTCATGAGTCAAGCTCTCCGTAAGTTAGCCGGCTCTCTTTCAAAGTCTAATACGCTTTGTATTTTCATTAACCAACTTAGAGAGAAGATTGGCGTTATGTTTGGAAGCCCAGAGACCACTTCTGGTGGTAGGGCTCTTAAGTTCTTCTCTACTGTCCGTATGGATATTCGCCGCGTTGACAGCATTAAGGTTAACGGAGAAAACGTTGGTAACCGTGTTCGCGTTAAGGTCGTAAAGAACAAGGTTGCTCCGCCTTTTAAGGTTGCTGAGTTTGACATTATGTACGGTCAAGGCATCTCCAAAGAGGGCTCCATTCTTGATATGGCTGTTGATTTTGAGATTGTCAATAAGTCTGGAGCTTGGTTCACCTATGAAGGTGAGCGTCTTGGCCAGGGTAGAGAAGCAGCTAAATCTTTCCTTACTGCCAATCCAGATCTCATGGAAGAGATTGATCACAAGGTACGAGTTGCTTGTGGCCTTGTATTTGATGAAGATTCTGAAGTTGGCGCTCCAGTTGCAACGGAAGATTCTGCTGAATAATGTCAGAAATTTCTTGGACGATTGAGCTTCCAAAAAAGAAACAGGCAGTTCTAGGTCAGGCAAAGCCTAAGGCAAAGATACTTTTAGAAACTGAAGTTGGAGGGACGGAGGAATTCTTTGTCCCTCCAACAGTAGCTCGTGCTCTTCAGAACAAAGAGAAAGATGGTGTTTTTACACCTTATTCTCGTAATGAGTTTCTGTATGAGTTAAAAGAGATTTCAACGCAGTGCATTAAAGCTCGTATTGAGGCTTTGATTGTAAAAAGGGACTACTCTACAGCTGAGCTTCAAAAAAAGCTCATGCTTGATGGCTATCAGAAGAATGTAAGAGACCCTGCAGTGCAGAGGGCTGTTGAAGTTGGTTTGATTAATGACAGTCGTTTTGCAGACGTCTATATACGTTCTAAAATTTCACTAGGCTGGGGTCCTCTTAAAATTAAAACTGAAATTTCTAAAAAAGGGATTGAAGTTGAGACTCTCCCTGGATGGCCTGACGCTTATTTTTCTGATGTGGATGAATTTGAAGTTGCGTATTCTTTGGCCCAGAGAAAACACCTGTCGGGAAAAAATGATTATGAGAAGCTTGTCAGGTTTCTGGCCACAAAGGGATATTCATTTTCTATAGCATCATCTGTTGCTAAAAAGATCTTGGATGAAAACGCCACATCTGAATGAATATATTTGCTTAGCTTATAAGTCTGTTGTATTGATGTACTTTACTTTTCCTACCTGCAATTTATTGACAAAAGTTACAATGCTCTATACGATAAATATGCCGTGAATAGGCTCATTTCCGCTGGGCAACCAGCGTCACGTATACAGTAGGTATCTCATACATTTGATCTATCTCTGAATGTGGCATGACCAGCCAATGAACCCTGCTCATGGCGGGTTCTTTAGATACTGTTGTGTCTAAAGTCTCCTGAACACTTTTGTAATCGCCATTTGAGGAGTAGGTATGGAATTAGCAGCAGTAGGCATTGTTTGCCTTCTTGTGGGAGTAGGCCTTGCATACGGCGTACTCTCTAACATTAGTAATTCAAAGATTAAAACTGCAGAACAGCAGTTAAAAGATGCTCAGACTAATGCAGATCGTATTGCTTCTGAAGCAGCTCGCCAGGCAGAAACAGTTAAAAAAGAAGCTGTTCTTGAGGCTAAAGAAGAAGTTCTTCAGCTTAAGCAGGCAGCAGAGGCAGATGAGAAAAAGCGTAAGAGTGAGCTTCGTAGCATGGAGAACCGTATTCTTCAGCGTGAAGAGTCCCTTGATCACCGTACTGATGCACTAGAGAAGCGTGAGCATCAGCTCTCCAGCCTTCAGGGCCAGCTTGATCGTCGTAAGAACGATTTGGATTCTCTTGTTTCTCAGCAGTCTCAAGAGCTTGAGCGCATTGCAGCTCTTACAAAAGATGAGGCTCATGATGAGCTTCTGGCTCGAGTCCGTTCTGAAAGTGTTCGCGATGAGGCTATGATTCTTCGTGAGTCTGAGCAGCGCGTTCGTGCACAAGCAGATAAAACTGCACGTGAGATTATTTCTACCGCTATTCAGCGTGTCGCTGCAGATCAGGCTTCTGAGATTACAGTAACTTCCGTCCATATCCCATCTGATGATCTAAAGGGTAGGATTATTGGACGTGAGGGTAGAAACATTCGTACCTTCGAGCAGGTATCTGGTGTTTCTCTTGTTATTGATGACACTCCAGAAACTGTAGTTCTTTCAAGTTTTGATCCAGTCCGTCGTGAGACCGCTCGTGTTGCACTTGAGAACCTCATTGCAGACGGTCGTATTCATCCAGCACGTATTGAGGAGCTCTACAAGAAGGCTGAGGCCCTTGTTAACGAGCGTGTTCTTGAGGCTGGCGAACAGGCTGCATTTGATTGTGGCATTCACGATCTTCATCCAGAAATCGTAAAGACTCTTGGTAAGCTTCGCTACCGTACTTCTTACGGTCAGAATGTTCTTGCTCACTCTGTTCAGGTTGCAGTACTTTGCGGCATTATGGCTGAAGAGCTTGGCCTTGAGCCTGCTCCAGCTAAGCGCGCTGGTCTGCTTCATGACCTCGGTAAGGCAATTGACCACGAGGTTGAGGGTCCACACGCTGTAATTGGTGCAGATCTTGCTCGTCG
>CAJZJP010000076.1:0-3886 GCA_916050095.1 uncultured Atopobium sp. | reverse complement strand
CAAAATGACGCCCGGCACGTAGAGCAGGGCAATAATGACAACTACACTTTGGAAGAACTCAAGCCACATCCTGATCCAATCAAGGTGTTAGTAAAAATTCTTATACTTCTGGGTCACACGACTGGGCGTGACAGTTATTTCAAACAGACTGGTTTATTTTACGATAGAAGCAAAAGTGGTGTTGAGATAAACAAAAAGGACTTCCGAAGAAGTCCTTGAACATTTGGTAGCCCGTACCAGATTCGAACTGGTGATCTCCGCCTTGAGAGGGCGGCGTCCTGAACCGCTAGACGAACGGGCCATGTATGACTGGGAGGACATGGCTGGGATAGAGAGAGTCGAACTCCCGTTGACGGAACCAGAATCCGCTGTCCTACCACTAGACGATATCCCAAGATGTCATCCGTGCGCATCAGCGCGAGAAATAACTATAAAGGAGACTCGTCAGAGATGCAAGCAATAATTTCAAGAAATTCTGTTTGCAGCAAAAAAATATTATACAAAACGCATCTCTAAGCGCAAGGAACGTCTCTCGTATTTGAGCTGAGCATGCGTTCTGCATCAATAAGCGCCTGGTCAAGAGGGGCACAACCGGTGCAACTTGCGCATGCGGTAGGAGCGCTTGGAGTTGCGGCAAGACCACCTTTAGCTGTTTCTCTGAGAGAAACAGGGAGCGCGGCGCCAACTTCTGCCATAGCGTGTGCAACCTCATCAAACGGAATTGGGTTACCAACGCCCGCAAGAGCAAGCTGAGAAGAGCTTACGGCAGCAGCTACGCCAATAGCGTTTCTATCTTGGCAAGGATACTCAACTAGTCCTCTGACCGGGTCACAGACGAGTCCTAGAAGGTTAGAGATGGCAATAGAAGCAGCGTCCAAGCACTGTTGAGGAGTGCCACCCAAGAGCTCAGTCAACGCAGATGCGCTCATGGCAGCAGCGGAACCAACCTCTGCCTGACAGCCGCCCTCAGCGCCAGAAACACTAGCGTTGGTGGTTAGGATGGCTCCAATAGCACTTGCATTCCAAAGCGCAGAAATAACTTGCTCGTCGGTGGCACCAATCTCTTCTGCTACCGAGATAAGCGATCCTGGTACAACGCCAGAAGCGCCTGCAGTAGGAGCGGCAACAATGACGCCCATGGTTGCTGAGCGCTCAAGCACGGCCATAGCGTACGCAACAGCTCGTGTTTGCGTGGTGCCCATAAGCGCACTTGAGATTGCAGCTGGGGTGTTTGCTACGGTCTTGGCCTGGCCGTTGAGCAGACCACCAATGGACTGACGAGGCGTCTTGATAGTGTCGTGAACCTCATCGCGCATAATCTCAAGAACGTGAGCCATCTCGGCGTCTACGTCGGCATCTGGTCGCAGGTCCTTCTCGCGCTGGCGCATAATCTGGCCAATAGAGGCTCCTGTCTTGGAGCACCTGGCGAGAAGATCTGCGCCGTTGTCAAAGGCTCCTGAAAGCACGTCGTTTGTGACCTGTGGAGCTGCTCCTGGAATGGAAACCTGAGCGGCATACGAAACGTGAGGTGCCAGCTGGAAGAGGTCGAGGACTTTCTGCTCAATAGGCTCGTCAATCTCAAAGACAGTGTGGGCAAAGCCGCCGCGCTCTGAGCGGAAGGTGCGCATAGTTGCAACATTGATGTTTTGTGTAGCCAAAATAGTAGTGAGAGCTGCAAGAACACCGGGTTTATCGCGATGTGAAACAAAAATGGTGGGCATATCGCCAGACATGCGAATGCGTACGCCATTGACGCCAGAGATGCGAATACGGCCGCCGCCAACAGACTCGCCCATAACAGAAACGTGAACGTTATCTGCGCCGTAGAGGTGAATTTCTACGGTGTTTGGATGGAGAGTCTCGTCGTCGCCCTTCTCAATAACGCTGTAGTTAAGATGGGCTTCTTCTGCCAGGCTAAGTGCTTCACGGACGCGCGTATCGTCTGGAGCAAGGCCTAAGATGCCTGCAATCAGAGCGTAATCGGTGCCGTGACCAAGGTGGGTATGAGAGAAGGAGTTGTAGAGCCAAAACTCAACGCGCTCCAGCTGCTTTGGTGCAAGCGAGCGTGCAACCAGAGCAATGCGCAAGGCTCCTGCTGTGTGCGAGGAAGAAGGACCCACCATAATGGGGCCTAGGACCTCAAACGCAGACATAGAAATCATAGCTACTCCAAAACTAAACAAACGATAACGATAAAAGAGCTGCAAAACCATCTGTTTTACAGCTCTTGTGTGGTTTTACTTTTGATACCCACTTACGCTTGGAAGAATACGCGGCAGGCGCGCATTCAACGCGTTATTTGCAAAGCTCCAGAGCGCGGTCAAGGCGAGCAAGGCAAACCTCACGACCAAGAAGCTCCATAGACTCTCCAAGAGGAGGGGAGACCATGTTGCCGCACTCAGCAACACGAATGGACTGGAAGACAATGCGTTTCTTAAGGTCAAGCTGCTCTGGAAGCACCTCAAGGGCAGCGTCAATTGCTGCAGCCTTCCACTCGTCTTCAGAAACGCCCTCAAGAGCGGTCTTTGCAGCCGCAAGGACGGTAACACTCTGAGCAGCGTCTTTGGTAAGGCCCTTCTCAACACTCTTCTGGTCAAAGGTGACGTTTGCGCCTTCATATAGGAAGCGGGACTTCTCAATGACGTCTGGGCTTACTGTGGTACGAGGACGAAGAATCTCGGAGAGCAGGTCATACCAGCTTGGACGAGTTGCGTAAATCTCATCTGCGTCAGTTGTATTGCCCTGAACAGGCTCTAGACCTGCGCTTACAAGCTCTGGAATCAGAACAGTTTTTGCAAAGGTCTGGTTGTCCATATTGGCAAGATACGTTGCATTAATCCAGTTCAGACGCTCTGGATCGGACTTAGCAGGGTTCTTGGAAACGTGGTCCAGAGAGAACTGAGATGCCAAAACGTCACGAGGAACAATGGTTGTCTCGCCATCAAGTGACCAGCCGAGAAGAGCCAGGTAGTTGACAAAGGCATCTGCAAGATAGCCCTGGTCACGATACTCTTCAACAGAGGTTGCTCCATGGCGCTTGGAGAGCTTCTTGCCGTCAGGACCCAAAATCATGGAGATGTGCGCGAAGGTTGGAACAGGTGCGCCCAGAGCCTCGTACACCATAATCTGACGAGGAGTGTTAGACAGGTGGTCATCGCCACGAATGATGTGGGTAATGCCCATACCAGCGTCATCAACAACGGTGGCAAAGTTATAAGTTGGGGTGCCGTCAGAACGGAAGATGATAAAGTCATCAAGCTCGCGAGCGTTAAAGGTTACGTCGCCGTGAACAGCGTCGTGGACAATAACGTCGCCGCGGTCCAGAGGAACCTTGATACGGATGGTATAAGGCTCGCCAGCATCAATGCGGCGCTGTGCCTCTGCAGGATCAATGTTTCTGCAGGTACGCTGATAGCCCTGGAAGGGGTCGTGGCGCTCTTCTGCGGCCTTCTTGTCTTCAGCGAGCTTCTCTGGCGTGCAGAAGCAAGGGTATGCCTTGCCCTCTGCCAGCAGTTTATTTGCTGCCTCACGATACAAATCAAGACGCTCGGTCTGGCTATAAGGACCGCAATCGCCGCCCTTATCTGGACCCTCGTCCCAATCAAGACCAAGCCACTTCATGGCGCGCAGAATAATCTGAGTGTTCTCCTCAGTTGAGCGCGTAGGATCTGTGTCATCAATACGAAGAATAAACTTGCCACCATTTGCGCGAGCAAAAGCCCAGTTATAGATAGCAGTACGTGCACCTCCGATGTGCAACTTACCTGTTGGTGATGGCGCAAAACGTACTCTAACCTGCTTCTCTGACAAAACTCCTCCTTGGCAGTTATTTTCTAGCGAGAAAATCTAGTTTATGCACTCTTTAGTATAACGCTTGAACACAGGT
>CAJZJP010000075.1:0-3934 GCA_916050095.1 uncultured Atopobium sp. | reverse complement strand
CATAAGCGTCTTGAGCTTGAGGTTGAGCCAGAAGATGACATCTTCGGAGACGATGGTATTTAAGTAGCGTTTTGTTGTTGAGTTAAGGAGATGCACATGGCAAATCTAGCAGAGAACATTCTTGCTTCATCCATTGTTCTTCTCGCGTTCTTGGTAATTTTGGGCCTTGTTTATTCCTTCTTTGTTTGGAGAGCCTCTTCTAAAAAGGCGGGAACAACTTCAGAGTTTCTGAAGAATCTTCATGCAGGTCAGAAAGTTAAGACTAACAGCGGAATGTATGGCGTAGTTAAAAACGTCAAAAAAGAAACAGTAGATGTTGAGTTTGCTCCAAATGTGGTCATCACGTTGGATCGTTGGGCGGTAATCAGCGTTTCCAACAATAAATAAATTTGCAGTAAAACACGCAGCGCAAGTTGCGAGTAGTGCGATGAGAATCGCAGATAGCACGTATAAATATGCGTGCAAAGAGAGGAGAACTTGTTATGGGAGAACCAGATATCAAGCTTGCTCGAATCGATAATCGTTTGATTCATGGTCAGGTTGCTACTCAGTGGAACGGTACCCTTGGAACAAATCTCATCCTTGTTGCTAATGACGAGGTCGCAGGCAATAAGATGCGTCAGGGCCTCATGGATATGGCTGCACCAAACGGTGTTGCAACCAGGTACTTTACGCTCCAGAAAACTATCGATGTTATCCACAAGGCTTCAGCAAGCCAGCACATTTTCTTAGTTGCCGAGAATCCAGAGGATGTCCTCACTCTGGTCAAGGGCGGTGTTCCAATCAAAAAGGTGAACATCGGCAATATGCACATGGCTGAGGGAAAGCGACAGGTCGCCACAAGTGTGGCGGTAGACGATAAGGACGTCGCTGCCTTCCGTGAGCTTCAGGAATTGGGGGTGACTCTAGAGATTAGGCGTGTTCCTACGACCCCGGTCGAGGATATCTCAAAGCTATTCGAGTAAGTTTTTGCGCGCAACTTCCTGGTAGAAATGAAAAAAAGTTGCAATGGTGCAACGTTTCTAGCAGGTTGGCAAAGGTATTCGGATAGTCTGTCGATCATCGTCATCGGCAGTTATGGTGTGTTTGAAAGGAGGAGTTAAGATGGATGTTAGCCCTATTCAGGTGTTATTAATTTTCATCGTTGCGTTTATCGCTGGCATCGATCAGTTTAGTTTCCTCGAGTCTCTTTACCAGCCAATCGTAACTGGTTTTTTGGTTGGTTTGATTCTTGGCGACGTTCAGACTGGTCTCATTGTTGGTGGTACCTATCAGCTTATGACCATCGGTAACATGCCTGTTGGTGGTGCACAGCCACCTAATGCTGTTATCGGCGGCATTATGTCTGCAGTCTTTGCAATCACTACTAAGCTTGAGCCAATGGCCGCTGTAGCTGCAGCAATTCCATTCTCTCTGCTTGGTCAGTATGCAGTAACCATCATCTTTACCATTATGTCCCCCGTAATGGCAACTGCTGATGCATACGCCGAGAAGGCAGATCCTAAGGGAATTGCTCGTATTAACTATGGCGCAATGGCTGCCCTTGGTCTTTTCTTTGGTGTCATTGTTACCCTGTTCTTCCTGGGTGGCGCTGCATTTGGCACTCAGATCACCACTGCAATTCCAAAGTGGCTCATGAATGCACTGTCCGTCGCCGGTGGCATGATGCGCTTCGTCGGCTTTGCAATCCTGCTGAAGGTTATGGTTTCTCGCGAGCTCTGGGGCTTCTTCCTCATGGGCTTTGCAGCTGCAATCGTATTTATCAGCATTCCTGAGCTCTCTGGTCCAGCACTTCTGCTTCTTGCTCTCATCGGTTTTGGTATCGCATTCTGGGATTACCAGCTCCAGACCAAGGTAAAGAATGCTGCTCCTGCTGTTGTTGCTGGAGGTGACTTCGAAGATGGCATTTAATATTCCTGATACCTATCAGAACACCACTCCTGCTGAGCCACTTGATCAGAAGACACTCAACAAGATGGTGTGGCGTTCCCTGTTCCTGCAGGCTTCCTTCAACTACGAGAGAATGCAGGCAGCTGGTTGGCTTTACGGTATCCTCCCAGGTCTTGAGAAGATTCACGGCGACAACAAGGATGACCTTGCTGCTTCCATGAGTCACAACCTTGAGTTCTACAATACCCACCCATTCTTGGTTACTTTTGTTATGGGTATTGTTCTCTCCCTTGAGCAGAACAAGCTGGATATCCCAACCATTCGTGCAGTCCGCGTTTCTGCAATGGGCCCTCTGGGCGGCATTGGTGACGCACTGTTCTGGTTCACCCTTGTTCCAATTACTGCTGGTATTACCTCTAACATGGCAATTTCCGGCAACGTCTTTGCACCGTTCTTGTTCCTCATCATCTTTAACATCGCACAGTTTGCGGTACGTTATTGGTTGATGAACCTTTCCTACAAGATGGGTACTGACGCAATTACTCTGCTCACCGAGAACGCAAAAGAGTTCACTCGTGCTGCTTCTATCCTGGGCGTCTTTGTTGTTGGCTGCCTGGTTGTCTGCTACGGCGGAACCAAGCTTGGCGCTGGCGCAAACATCCCTAACGGTGAGACACACAGCGTTGTTCTTTCTCAGGTAACTCTTTCTGACGAGCAGCTTGCTTCTGGTCAGTATGACAAGGCACTCTTTGCTGAGGGTTCTTATTCTGACTACAAGAAGGATCCTGAGTCCGTTAAGTTCATCGGCGGCAAGACTGCTGACGGCAAGGACGGCACTACTGCTATTGCTCCAGTCGGCAACGGTGTTAACCTGGTAACTGTTGGCGAGGAAGTTACTTCTCCTGTCTCCATTGACATCCAGAAGATCCTCGACGGCGTTTGCCCAAAGCTTATCCCACTGGCTCTTACCCTTTGCCTGTACTATCTCATGGCAAAGCGTAACTGGACTCCAATCATGTGCATCTGCCTGCTTCTGGTAATTGCACTCCTTGGTTCTGGCTTTGGCGTTCTCCCATATATTTGGGGTTAAGTAAGTGCGACGGGTGTCCACTTAGTGGGCACCCGTCTTTTATAGGAGAGTTTTGATGACAGCGTTTATGGGAAGACAGCCACTCTACGAGCAGCTAGCAAATATGCTGCGCTATCGTATTGAGAACGAGATGGATCCAGATGATCCACTTCCTTCTGAGCGTGAACTCTCCGATTCCTACGGACTTTCTCGCACCACGGTAAGACTTGCCCTGCAAGAGCTTGAACACATGGGGCTCATTTATCGTCAGCGTGGCCGCGGTACCTTTGTTGCAGACGTCTCTGAACGTGCAACAGACCTTATGGGAGGCTATAGCTTTACTGACCAGCAGCGTCAGTTGGGTCGCGTTCCTAAGACAACTATTCTGGAGTTTGACACTATTGAGGCTAATAAGTTCTTAGCCCAGCATATGCATGTTATTCTTGGCGAGAAACTCTTCCGCATCAAACGTTTAAGAAGTGCCGATGACGTGCCTATGATGCTGGAAGTAACGTATCTTCCAGTTTCACAGTTTTTCTCGCTTACTGTTCATGATGTTGAGCAAAAATCTCTGTACCAAATTTTTGAAGAAGACTACAACATAAAGATTGGCGTGGCAGAAGAGGAGTTCAAGGCTTCAATTGCTCGCTCAGATGACGCCGCTTTATTGCAAATTTCTGAGGGCTCACCTGTTTTGAGTCTCACACGCACCACGTACAATGACAGAAATATCATTGTTGAGTTCACACTAAGCGTGGCTCGTGCGGATCAGTTTAGATACAAAATTGTACATACACGCAGTTAAATAGCTGTGAGAAGGGATATCAATGTTTAAAAAGAGCCAAGAGGAGCTAAAGGCACTAGGCGCTCATATTACAACTGCCGAGATTAAGCAGCAGCCTGAGCTTTGGGAGTCTACCTTTGGCATTTATCAGGAGAACCTTTCTGCAATTAAAGAGTTTGTCGAGCGTGCTC
>CAJZJP010000074.1:0-3992 GCA_916050095.1 uncultured Atopobium sp. | reverse complement strand
ATTCTTTGGCATCCTGAGAGGTATCCCAAGGAAGTGCACGCTTTTGGACAAGTTCCACGAGCTTCATCAACACCAGCGACAGCGCAGACACTACCACGATTGCCGCAAACATCCTGTCGTACGCAAACGCCTTTCTGACGCGCGTCATATACACTCCCAGTCCAGCGTCGCCTCCCAGCCATTCTGCAATTACTGCGCCAATTACGGCGTAGGTCACGCTCATTTTGAGTCCCGAGAAAAACTGTGGTGCAGCAGCAGCCAACTTGACGTGCCAAAAAATCTGCACACGACTAGCTCCCATGGTGGTCATCAGGTCAACCATATCGGGATCAATTGATTTAAATGCCGAGTTCAACGCCACGGTAATGGGGAAAAACGTTGAAATGGCCACAAGAACAATCTTTGGCAAAAGGCCATAACCCAGCCAAAGCACCAGAAGCGGTGCGATAGTCACAATAGGAATAGTCTGCGAGATAGTAACAAGTGGAGAAAGCAGCTTGTCCAGCGTTTTGAAGAAGTCCATAAGAACCGCAAGCGCAAAGCCAATAAGCACTCCAATAGCCAGACCAACAAGGGATTCTAGAAGTGTAATCCCTGTATGTGTCATAAGAAGCTGAAAGTCCTTGACCAGCGCAAATACAACCTGAACAGGAGTTGGAACAAGGTAATTTGGAATAATTCCTGCAACAATAACAAGCTGCCAAAGCACAAGAAAAGAAGTAAGGGATATGGCTTGCAATGCAAACTGAGAAAGTTTTTTCATATGCCCTCCTTCTTATAGTGCGTAAGGACGGCATTGGCTCCCTACGCTGGCATTGCCCAGATCAGGTTTATGGGTCGCAGCATAAGGTGCTGCCTCTCAGCCGGGCCATTTCCCAGCTCCCCGTATATTTATTATAGCGCGGATGCCTCTAACATCAAATAAATAGTTAAACAATCTCCCTAAAAGGCCTAATCTAGCAGTGTTTTCTTAAATCGCGCATTTTTTGTACGCTCTGAAACCGAGTACTCTGAAGTCCTATGCCCCGAAACCACGCGCTCCTAGCCTAACAGAACTAGCCCAAAAGCTCTTTGAGTCCCAGCTTATCTGCCTCGGTAATTTGACGTACGACCTTTGCGGGAGAACCAACAACAAGAGAATTGTCTGGAATATCTTTAGTAACCAGACTATTAGCACCAATTACACAGTTATCTCCGATAGTTACACCGGGAAGCACCGTCACATTTCCACCAAACCAGCAGTTATCTCCTACCGTAATTGGTAGAGCTCGCTCATACCAAGCGTTTCTCTCCTCAGCATCTAAAGGATGCTGAACAGTGTACGCCTTAAACTGAGGACCCACAAAACTATGAGCACCAAAAGTGATAGGCGCACAATCCATCAGGTATGCACCGTGGTTGATAAAGCTATGTGGGCCAATCTTGATATTGAAGCCATAGTCAACATTAAAAGGAGAAACTGCTGCACTTCCCTCTCCTAGTTCACCGAGAAGTTCAGTCAAAATCTGACGACACTTTTCTTTATCACTTGGACGGGTCTGATTGAACTCCCAGGCAAGATCCTTAGCGCGCCAAAAAGCTGCGCTTTGTTCTGCGTCAGCTTCACCACCACACCACTCACCAGCGCTCATGCGCTCAAGCTTTGATTTCTTATTTTCTGACTTTACGGTGGTCTGCTTTGGATCAATATCGTACATGACTAACTCCTTGTGTCTCTTTATGTAATGACAAGAAGTGTAATAAAAGAAGAGCCCCTGACGAGGCTCTTCCCGGCTAGTTTAAAGTTCTTGTAACCAACTACATTGCATCAAAAACATTTACCCACTTAAGCAGGAACTCTGTTTCTTTTACACGACCGCGAGCAAGCTCTGCTGCAGCAATAATGCCAAGCCATTCGTTTACATACTGACGAGTGCAGCCCTGCTTGGTGCAATAAAGATTGATGTATTTCTCGGCAAGTTCCTCATCACCATGAAGAAGCAGGTGCAGGTAAGTTGTAGCACAGTCTGCTGCACCATTGCCCTGTGTTGCATGAGCCCAGTCAAGAATTACAGGAGCGCCATCCTCGGCGAGAATAACGTTGGAAGGAACAAAGTCACCATGACAGACCTTAGTATGAGGCTTCATACCATCAAGCTTGAGCAGAAGCTCATACCTTGTAGCCTCATCAAGAATGTCTGGAATGCTATTAATCATTCGAGTGAACTTGTCTTTTTGACGAGTAAGAAGTGGTGCCTTATGAGCGTGAATAGCCAGCTCAATATCGACAAACTTATTGAGATACTCGTCCTCTTTTTCTGGATGCTCTTCAATAAGCTGCCTAATTGTTTTACCTTCAACTTTTCTGGTTGAAACAGCCCAGCAATTACCAACCTTACTAATCTCTACAAGAGAAGGAACGTTGATGCCGGCCTGCTCAGCACGAGTAAGGTTTAAAGCCTCATTCATAATATCAGCAGAAGGTTTGCTTCCGCTGAACACCTTAACGACTGTGTCTCCGTTGTCATACACAACCTTGTTATTACGCTCGACAATTACCTTTTTATCAGCTTTGAGCTCCATAACAACCTCCAATAAGGTACTCATGCAGATACTCACTATCCACCTAGTAGTATTGTCGTTCTTCTCTAACCTCTCCTGGCGAGAAGAACACTCTTATTGGTTAAACGGTTGGCAAATTCGGCGAACGTAAACATCCCCAGTTAAAACTAGAAATTGTCCTTCTAACAAAAATCCCCCACTTTCTATGAAAGCGGGGGATCTGCATACTAGGTGTATATGTGTTGCTTACTGCTCTTTACGAGTGCGAGCATATGCTCCAACACCAACAAAGCCAGCGCCGACCGTTGCAAACGCAACCATAGCTACTACGCTTGCGTCACCAGTATCAGGCGTGCGGTACTTACGCTTCTTACCAGGCTTCTCTGGAGTTGGGGTTGGGGTAACTGGAGTCTCGGTGTTGGTAATGGTAAAGCCATTAGCCATATCACCAGTTATCTCAGAAGTGTAACCCTCAATAGCATCCTCAGAAACGGTGTAAGCAATGACGTGATTATCTGCTGCGTAAAGATTTACACCAACAAATGAACCGGTCCAATTGTTTGCCTCAGAAAGGACAAGGGTCTGACCAGTGTCAACACCATCAGCAAGCAGGTGAACGGTTACAGAATCCTTCTTTGTACCATTCCAAACTTTGGTTACTGGAACATCGCGAGTTACAGGAGCATCAGCCTTGTTAGTCAAGGTAGTAACGTTACCGTTAACCTCAGGAGTCTGAGCAGTCCAACCGACTACGGTTCCTTCTGTAAAGCTCAAAGTTACGTTATCAGGAAGACCGTGGAATGTATGCTCCCAGTTGTTTGCTGCAGAAAGCTCAACGGAGTCAACAACATATCCATCTGCCTTTAGATAAACAGTAAGCGTCTCTGGAATAACTGCATCTGGGTTTGCAGAAGTATCCCAAACCTTCTTAACGGTTACATCCTGAGTACCCTCTTCACCAGTCATAACGGTACCGTTGGAGCCAATACCACCACCACGCTGTGCGGTATTTCCAGAAATAATCAGTTGAGCCTTATTCTGTGCTGCGGTGATAGAGCTATAACGAAGATTAGACTCAAGAGCAAGCATATCGGTGTTGTTAACGATATTGCTTACTTCTTCAGTAGTATGACGTGCAGCAGCTGGATCAGCTTCACCAAGGATTGAAGGAAGGTTGATAGTAACAGCGCCATCCTTGGTCCAGTGTGCAGAAGCGCCACCAAGCATGTAATCAGAAATGGTTGCGCCGGCAGATTCACCTGCACCACGAACAGTTGCAATCTCATCACCAGCACCATTTGCGGTGTTGTTGAAGAATGCTACGCCATTTTTGGAGTGGAATTCAGCTACACCAGTTGGACAGAACCAAGCACCACCACCAATAACAGTTGCGGTATTGTTCTTAATTAGCGCGTTATTAATGTGGACAACATAAGGAACAGAAGCAACGT
>CAJZJP010000073.1:0-4006 GCA_916050095.1 uncultured Atopobium sp. | reverse complement strand
ATGGCGTTCTTGATGCCTTCGTGAACATCATAGGTATCAAGCAGAAGTGAGCAGTTAGTTGGGCTAGATTTTGCAAACGCCCTAAAGGCATCAAGCTCAGTATCAAACGACATTACCCAAGAGTGTGCGTGGGTACCAAAAACAGGAATGCCGTAGATTTTTCCAGCAAGGACATTTGAAGTGCTTGAAGCTCCTGCAATATAGGAAGCGCGAGCAACTGCCAAGCCACCATCTGGACCCTGTGCACGACGCAGGCCAAAGTCAGAGACGGGATTGCCCTGAGCAGCCTTGATAACGCGAGCACACTTAGTTGCTGCCAAAGTCTGGAAGTTGACCAGGTTAAGCAGGGCGGTCTCAATGAGCTGACAATCAACAATAGAACCCTCAACGCGGACCATAGGCTCACGTGGGAAAACCAGCTCTCCCTCTGGGATTGCATCAATGGTCACATTGAGCTTGTGGTTACGCAAAAACTCAAGGAACGCTGGCTTAAAGAGACGACCGCCACCAGGAGAGTTAATGCTTGCTAGGTAGTCAATATCGTCGTCTTCAAAGATAAAGTTCTCAACTAAGTCAGCAATTTGACCAGTACCACAAGAAATTGCAAATCCACCATTAAAGGGATTCTCGCGGAAGAATGCGGTAAAGCATGCCTCTGCATTAACAAGACCGGCTTCCCAATAACCTTGAGCCATCGTGAGCTCATACAAGTCTGTATTAAGGCTAACGTCTGAGGGTTTGGTACGATCAGTGAGTGACATAGTTGCTCTTTTCGGTTGGTCAAAAACTGACGGTGAGACGATATATCTAGAGTAGCAGTCCTACAAAATAAATTGGCTTACAACAAAGATAACTGCGAGAATTACCACAGTTCCAATAACAATTTTTTGCCCCAGAGGCATTTTGATGTCTTCGTCGTCCTCATCGGGCTCCATGAGAGCACGGCCCTTTGCGCGCTGCTCCTGAATGCGACGAATTTGCTCGGCCTCCTGCTGAGCTGCCTGACGTGCGGCACGCTGCTGAGCTTCACTTTCCGCTACTGCATCCACCTCTGCCTGAACTGCAGCTTCTGCCTGGGCAGCACGGGTCTTCTCTGCACGAAGCGTCTCAAGCTCAGCGCGCTCCTTCTCTGCGCGAAGAGCCTCGAGCTCCCTGCGCTCTTTCTCTGCGCGAAGCGCTTCCAGCTCGGCGCGCTCCGCGTCCGTGAGCGCAGCCGCCTGTGGCGCTGGGGTGGTTTGGAGCTCTTCGGGTTTCTCGACAGACATGGTTACTCCTCGGTTTGTGTGTCGGGGATGCTTGTGGCGGCGTCGTTGGCGGCGTCTCCGCGAGCCGAGCGGAGCTTGAGCGCGGGACCTTCAACGCCCGTTGCGTCAAAAGCTGGCACAAAACTCTCGGAGACGGTTCCGCCCTCCTGCCACCACAGGTTCTCAAAGCCCAGGTCATCCGCATGACAGAGCACCAACTCGTACTCCTCGTCAGAAAGCGTTCCAGAAAGCGGACCGCCAACCGCGCGCATGCGCTCGTTGGGCGTGTACTGATTCATGATTGATACGTCTACATCATTATGACAAAGATTCCAGACGCGGTTGAGCACCTCACAGGAATCGTCCGCGTGCGTGGGCATGACCAGGTGACGCACAATGATGCCCTGCAACATGCGACCGTCATCATCCAGCTTGCGCCCGCCACGACTCATCACCGAGTCATGCATAACCTCAAGCGCCGCCATGGACATCTCTGGATAATCTGCTGCGTACGAGAGCTCTTTTGCCAGCGCAGGGTCTGCGTACTTGACGTCTGTCAGCCAAATATCAATAACGCTTGAAACTTTCTGTACGACCTCTGGCAGCTCATATCCCGAAGTATTGCACACTATTGGGAGCGTCAATCCCGCCTCTTTTGCCAGCGTCACTGCTTCAATTATGTGTGGCGAGAAGTGCAAGGGAGTTACAAGGTTAATGTTGAGCGCACCCTGAGCTTGCAGTTCAAGCATCATCTGGGCAAGGCGCTCGGTTGTGACAGGCTTGCCAAAACCCTCCTGCGAGATCTGATGATTCTGACAGAACACACATCTGAGCGGGCAACCTGTGAAGAAAATTGCACCCGATCCAGCCTCGCCCGAGATAGGAGGCTCCTCCCAGAAGTGCAGCGCTGAACGAGCCACACGAATGGTGCTTGAAGCTCCACAAAGGCCCGCTTTACCAGCGTTTCTTTGAGCATGGCAACGCCTTGGGCAGAGTTCACAGACGTCGTAGGCAGAAAACGTAAGGGTATTAGGTGATGGTGCACTACCCAAGGGTTTCTCGCCTCCCGTCGTATCTGCCCAGGCAGATGGTGGTATAAAAAACGCGCAGGGTCTCTGCGCGCGTCAAAGTCATGGTGGAGATAAAGGGATTCGAACCCTCGGCCTCTGCCTTGCGAAGGCAGCGCTCTCCCAACTGAGCTATATCCCCGTTGCGGTACTTATTGTGGCAATCAGGGGCAGGTATGTCAATGATTATGCGAGCGGAATGAAGTGGCTCGCAGGCCGTCGAGGAGGCGCGTGGCGTTTCCGTGGGCCGTTGGGATACTTCCGTGGGCCGTCAGAGCTTAAACACAGGCTACCGAGGCAGAAAAATATCCTTCCCCGCAGTCATCTATGAACCCACCTTCATAAGGTGGGCGCCGCACTCGGGCGTTCCAGCTTCCTTAACAACGAAGGATGCCTGTACTGAACACGAGATTAGGCTCCCTGAAAAAACTTGTCGGTTCACCCAGTTTAGACCGCGGGAGAAGGACAATTCTTACTATAAAGAGATTATAAAAAGATTAAAGTCTTGACTTGTTTTTTAATGAGCAGCACAATTAAATGGTATGGATTTTAGCAGTTAAATACTGTTTTTTATTGGAGGGTATACGGCTTGAACCTCTGGGTAACCATGTTTTGTGTTTTCCTCTCGGCTGGTCTTGGTTCAGCTCTGATTACCCCTGCCGTTCGTCAACTGGCTTGGAAGCTTGGAGTTGTCGATAAACCCTCTGCTCGTCGCGTTAATAAAAAGCCTATTCCCCGCATGGGTGGCGTTGCAATTTTCTTTGGGTTAGCCGTTGCTATGCTGGTGCGTTATGGCGTTGAAGCAATCCTTGGACATGCCGAGATTACGCTTTCTTCTCGCTATTACCTGAACGTTAATTTTTGGGTTGTTGGCGCAGCCTTTGCGGTAATTTTCTTGACCGGATTGCTTGACGACATTTTTTCTCTCAAGCCTATTCAGAAACTCGCTGGTCAGGTAATTGCTGCAAGCATCGCGGCTGCAGGCGGTCTGATTATCGGTAACGTTGTTGATCCGTTTTCCGCGTACGGCTTTGTGGATCTTGGATGGCTCGCCTATCCAGCAACAGTCATTTACCTGGTTGCTTACGCCAACATCATTAACCTGATCGACGGTCTTGATGGACTTTCTTCAGGAATTACCTGCATTGCCTCTACCACTATGTTTGTGCTTTCCATTTGGGCGGGCCGCTTTGATGCAGCGCTTTTAAGTGCAGCCATCGCGGGCACCACGCTTGGATTTTTGGTTCACAACTCGTATCCCGCAACTATTTTCATGGGCGATTCTGGTTCGCTAACCTTGGGATTTGCTCTGGGAACAATTTCACTTTTGTCCGTCACCCGTTGGGCAGGACTCACAACCATCATTGTTCCTCTCGTCGTTGCAGGTATTCCAATCATCGATACCTTCTCCGCAATTGTTCGCCGTACCCGCGCACACGTCAGTTTTGCTACTGCCGACCGCGGACACATCCATCACCGCTTAATGGCTCACGGTTATAATCAGCGCCAAGCGGTACTTTTGATGTACGGTTGGACTGCCCTTCTGTGCGTTGGCTCGCTCATTATGACGCAGGTCAATACGCTGCCTCGTATTGCAATTTTTGTCATGCTACTTACCATGTCTGCTTTCTTTGCAAAGTACCTGCACCTCTTTGAGCCTGTTCTGCTTCACCATACTGATCCAAAGACTGGTGA
>CAJZJP010000072.1:0-4018 GCA_916050095.1 uncultured Atopobium sp. | reverse complement strand
TTAAGAGGACGGAAGCTAGCGGTATCGCCACCAACGTAGTCTGCAACGGTAGCTGCGTTTTCAACGCGCTCCTTGTGCAGCGCTTCTGCAAAGATATCTTCGTCTTCCTCAATCTCTGCAATACGCTCTTTCATAGGAGCCTCAACAAGTGGCATAGAACCCGTCTGAGCTGCGTCATCAAGCGTGATACGAGTAAGCTTCTGCCCGCGCTTAACCTTGGAGAACAGAGGAACGTACTCAAAGACAATGTTGGAGTTCTCAAGACCATACCAACGAGCAGGAGATCCGCAGATGCGACGAATAAAGTATTTAAGCTCAAGGCAACGAGCGTCAAAACCGTTGATGTCAGTCTCTGGAGCTAGTACCTTACGCAGCAGACAGAATCTAAAGTCACCAATCTCGGAGTGCTCCTTGTAGATGGAATACTTGTGATTCTGTGGAGCAAGCTGATTGTTCTTAATCAGGTCACCAACAATCTGATACAGATAGGTGTTAATACGCTGGTTTACCCTAAAGCCAAGACGCAGGGTGATCTTGAACAGGAAGTCTGTACCAAAGTCATTGACGATAAACTCACGGGTATTTGGATCGTCTGTCAGCGAGATGTTAATAAAGTAGTAGGCCTTAGCACGCTTTGGACGCTTATCCAAGATGGAATAGAGAATATCTCGGTCTAGCTTGTCAAATGAAGAGTCATTGGTCAAGAAGACCAGGTTATCAGCGAGAGTTGAATAGTCTGTATCGTGGCTCAAGCTACGGAGCTGGTCAATGTATTTATCTACGGGGAGATAAACGCTCTGCGTCCTCTCAACAGCGGTACCGCGGCGCCAGACAAACATGACAACAAAGATTGCGGTAGCCATAAGAACGGTAAAGTAGCCGCCGTGGAAGAACTTGGTAAGGCTTGAGAAGAAGAACATAGCCTCGATAGCACCAAAGAAAAGAATGAATGGAATGGCCGCCCATAGGCGCTTTCTGATAACAGCCAGGTAGGTGTAGAGCAAGATTGAGGTCATGAGCATGGTAACGGTAATTGCAAGACCGTACGCTGCTTCCATGTGCTCAGAGCTCTGGAAGAGAAGTACAACGCCAATGCAGCCAACCCACATGATGTTGTTTACAAGTGGAATGTAAATCTGGCCCTTAGTTGTGGAAGGGTAGCTAATCTTAATGTGAGGCATAAGATCAAGTTTAATTGCCTCAGAGACAATGGAATAAGAGCCAGTAATCAGTGCCTGAGAGGCAATAATTGCAGCAAGAGCAGAGAGAATAACGGCAAATGGTCTAAGCTGACTAGGAAGCATTTCAAAGAAAGGATTGAGGTCTTTGATAGCGTTAAAGCTCTCGTTGGTGTGGTTAGTGATGATCCATGCGCCTTGTCCAAGGTAGTTCAGAATCAAGCAGACCTTAACAAAAGGCCAGCTTACGTAAATGTTGCTCTTGCCAACGTGACCCATGTCAGAATAAAGTGCCTCTGCACCAGTGGTACAAAGGAAGACACTGCCTAAAACCATGAGGCCAGCTGCATTGAGCTTGCCATCAAAGAGGAACAGAATGCCGCGGACTGGGTTAAGAGCTCGAACAACGCTAATGTCAGCAAACATGTTCATAACACCCATGGCACCCAAGAACAAGAACCAAAGCGTCATGACAGGGCCAAAGGCCTTACCAATGGTAGAAGTACCTGCCTTCTGTAAGGCAAAGAGGGTGCAGAGGATGATGATGGTAATCATGACAACAATGTGCTGATTATCACCAATAATAGCATGAGCTGCAGGAATAGTACGCAAACCCTCAATAGCGGTGGTTACTGTAACAGCTGGGGTCAAAATACCGTCAGCAAGAAGAGCTGCGCCACCAATCATGGCAGGAATAATCAGCCATTTGGCGCACTTTTTAACCAAACTGTAGAGCGCAAAGATTCCGCCCTCATTGTGGTTGTCTGCCTTCATTGCAACCATGACGTATTTAACGGTTGTAATGAGTGTCAGCGTCCAGATAATGAGGGACAGAGCACCCAAAACAACATCGGTGCTCATGGTAAGAAGACCACCATTACCAGCAATAATTGCCTTCATGGTGTACATTGGAGAAGTGCCAATGTCACCGTAGACGATGCCAAGGGTAACAAGTACCATGCCAGCACTTAGAGGAATGCCAGTTGATTTCTTGGCTTTGTCCTTAGAGAAAAGCGCATGAAATGCAGCTTTACTTGTATTCATCTATTAATCCTCTCAACAGATGATTAGTACAGTTCGTCATCATATGTTAGTCCATATACCTAGTTATAACTAGACGAATGTACAAACGTACTTATTTTGCCTGCAAGCGGAAAAATTTACTCATTTTCCCGCGGTTTTCTCGAGATTTTATATGCATGGTGGATCTTCTGATTTCTTGAGAAGTCCTCCGGAATAGTTTCACTTGTTATGTCTTCAATGTCGACGCCAGCTCGCTGGATTTTCTCGACATCTGGTTTGAACGTACGCAGGTTGCACGAGAAGATGGCAACGCCGCCGCGAGTCAGAAGGCGAGAAATGCCAATAATAAGCTCAGCGTGATCTCTCTGGACATCAAACGAGCTTTGCCTCATGCGCGATGAGTTAGAGAAGGTGGGGACGTCGCAGAAGATGACGTTCCAGCGGTTTTTGGTGTGACGCATCTCGGTAATCCAAGATAAGACGTCTGCCTGGACAAACTCGTGCTCCTCTCCGTCAAAACCGTTGCGCTTCATGTTGCGCTTGGCCCACTCAAGCGAAGGCTTGGAGAGGTCAACGGTTGTGGAGTGAAGCGCGCCACCATCTGCTGCGTAGCAGGTAGCGGTACCTGTGTAGGCAAAGAGGTTGAGGAAGCTCTTAGCAGGTCCGGCGCTTTTCATGAGCTCGCGAATCTCTGCGCGCGTATCGCGGTGGTCTAGGAAGATTCCACAGTCCAGTCTGGATGCAAAGTTGACCTCAAAGAGTAGGCCGCCCTCATCGATGAGCAGCATTTCTTTTCTGGAGTTGTCGGCAGCGCTGCCCTCGTCAGAGTACTGAGAGCCACCCTTTGCACGCGTTCTTGTTCGTAGATTTACGTTTGAGCTAGGTACGCCCAGAATGCGAGGAGCCAAAGCCAGGACGTCTAGGAGGCGGCGTTTTGCAAGGTCTGGATCAATCTCTTTAGAGGCAGCATACTCAGAGATTTGCAGCCAGGTAGCTGGCTTTGTGGCGCCTTTGTAGATGTCAATGCTGACGGCATAATCGGGCAGGTCAGCGTCATAGACGCGATAGCACGAGACGTCGTTTTTACGAGCCCACTTAGCGCGTTGCTTGGCCACCTTAGCAAGGCGTGCGGCAAATTGATCTGATGCAGGAACCAGTACGCTTACTGGCTGGTTGTTAACCATGACAGTGGGACCTGCAGGAACCGAGGTTGACTCAGAGTTGCTTGCTGGTGCATCAGACGCACCGGCTTTGACTTTTTCAGCGATTGCGGCAGGGTAGGAGCGTATGGTGGCAATGGAGTTGCCCACGTAGACAGAAAGTGTCTGCGATGGAGTTGCTCTGAGTACCGTATCGGTATTTGTATCGCTGGTAAGAAGCGTGCTTGCCTGTCCCGCAAAAAGTCCAAGCGTAGAGTAAGCAGAGCCCTGAAGTGTAGGCTCTTCTTTGGTCCACGAGAGATCGGCAACAATGCCCGTGAAGTGCTCTGCATGTTTTAGCAGCTCAGAAGCTGCCAAGAACTGCACGTCAGCCTTGAGACCGCCTGCACGAAGCGTATAAAGCACAGCCTCCTTGGCCTTTGGGCGAGGGTCAGCTGCATAGAGTGTCACCTGGCGCTCCTGGCCCTTCTCGGCACGTTCATCAGCCTCGACAAGCAAATCCTGCCAGGCATCGTCGTCGTGGCCAGCCCATCCCGTCATGCCCCAGCGAGCGCGTAGAATGCCCGGCGCCACGTCCAGCGCCATGCCCGCTGCCTCCTGTGCAAGCGCGCCTGCTCCCGGGAACAGCAGCGCCGGCAGCGGCACATCTGGCGAGAA
>CAJZJP010000071.1:0-4063 GCA_916050095.1 uncultured Atopobium sp. | reverse complement strand
CAAGACCGCCGCATTCAACCACTCTGCCACCTCTCCAAAGCGGTAATATCCTACCGCATAATTCAGTTTTTTGCGAGTAGGGGATTTGGTAAGTTAGGTTTTGCTTCATAATTGAGAGTAGACAAATAAGCGTCAGAGTCATGAAAGATTTACGTCAGAATCACGACAGATAAGCGTCAGGTTCGTGACGGATTCGCGTCAGAACTGCGTAAGAATCACGACAGCAACTAGACAAGAGAGGAGCAGCTATGAGTGACGAAGTGCAAGAGCCTTTGACCCCACAGGCTGCTCTTGATCAGAAGTACATGAAACTTGCTCTTGAACAGGCAGAACTTGCAGCACAGATAGGAGAAGTACCTATCGGCGCAGTTGTAGTGTGCGATGGAGAGGTTATTGCCGTTGCACATAATCGTCGTGAGATTGACAACAATCCCTCTGCGCACGCTGAGTTTCTCGCCATGCAAGAGGCTTCAAAAAAGCTTGGCCGCTGGAGGCTTTCGGGCTGCACGGTGTACGTGACGCTGGAACCTTGCTTGATGTGCGCAGGGTTGATGGTTAATGCTCGTATTGATCGCTGCGTGTTTGGCGCGTTTGATCCCAAGGGCGGCGCAACGGGCACGTTGTTTGACGTGAGCGGTGATCCAAGACTTAATCACGAGTTTGCAGTCTCAGGCGGAGTATTAGCAGACGAGGCATCTGCCCAGCTTAAAGCCTTCTTTAAAGAGCGTCGTAAAAGCAAAAGTTTGGAAAAATAAGAAGTCTGGAAGAACTATTTAAAAGATATTTTGATTCCAGCAGCGTTTATCAGCAAAGCTTCCAGACCAATGAAGATTATTACAAGAATGAGCTTTATGGCCATTGAGATACTGAATACAAAAGATAGAGACGCGCTTACTAATAGAAATAATGCAAATGCAGAGATTGTAATCAAAATTAATTTGTCATTACTTTCAGCGTCCTGAGACTGAGTTGCGTCTCCTTGGATATTTTGAACAGTTATATTTTTATCAAAGACTATGGAGAGCGTGATAAAAATATTTATAAGTGCGAGAAGAGCATAGAGATACCAATAGTTATAAGAGACAAGAAGATAGAGAAAGCATCCAGATAATGCAGTCCTAAAAAATGAAACTTTACCCGTTCTATAAAATGAATGAAGACCAGCAAAACCGCCAATAAAGGCTAATAACCCATAGGTTAAGTAGGACTGGTATTTGCTCAAGGTTGGTTGTTTAGATAAATCCCTGACATCCGTCTCAGCCATAAGAGCCTCCAAAGTATGCCATAAATACTCTTATAAATTAGTAAGATAATTTATAAGAGTATTATATCACAATATGGAATAAATCTCATAAAGTGTTCTTTGAAGAATGGATAGTAAATTTTTAAACCACCTGGAAAATGAAGAAATCAAGGTAGTGGCTCTCGGGAACACCCCAAAGAATTGGGTGGTCAGGAGCTTGCTGCCGCTCTTCAATTTGTTTGAGCTGCACGTTGGTATGGTGAGCTGCCTCAGCAATTGCCTGGGCGAGAAGATCTCTGGTCATGAAGTGTGAGCAGGAACAAGTTGCCAGGTAGCCACCTCGAGGCAGCAGCTTCATGGCCGCAGCGTTGATTTCCTTATAGCCACGCATAGCGCTTCGAACCTTATCGCGTGTCTTAGTGAATGCGGGTGGATCCAGAATGATGAGGTCAAACGAACCTCCCTCTGCTTTGAGCTGAGTGCGGTCTTGCGCTAACTCTGGTAGGTATTCAAGAACATTTGCACAGGTAAAGTCCATGTGGTCTGCCAAGCCGTTGAGCTCTGCATTGTGGCGCGCAAGGTCAATGGCAGTTTGGCTGACATCTACACAGCGGACAAATTCTGCTCCACCAGCTGCGGCGTTAAGACCAAAAGGACCAACGTGGCAGAAACAATCCAGTACACGGCGACCTTGTGCAAGCTGACGAACTGCTCGACGGTTATATTTTTGATCCAAGAAAAAGCCGGTTTTTTGGCTGTTCTCCAGGTCAAGATTAAATTTAAGTCCGTTTTCGGTTGCAAGAACGTGAGTTGAAGGCAGGGAAAGGAGGCTTTCTGTAATCAAGCCATTCTCGTCCGGTGAAGAGCCTGTCCACCAGTCTTTATATTGCGGAAGTCCCTCTTTAAGGCGAGAGGGGGAGTCATTTCTTTCGTAAATGCCGTCGATTACCTGGCCGTCTGCAGAGAAAACTTCAAGTAGCAGTGGATAGATAGCATCACGCAGATGCTCCATGCCAACGGTTCCTACCTGCGCAACAAGCACATTCTCGTAGCGGTCAACGATTAAGCCAGGAAAGCCATCGGCCTCAGAGAAGATGACACGGCAGCAATTGGTATCGGGCTCAGTGCCTGGTAGAGCGCGGTTTCCCATAGTGGTTTTGCGGTGCTCCCACGCCCAGCTAATCTTACGACTCCAAAACGCTTCGTTAAGCCTATCGTTGGCGTTTCTTGTCACAATTCTGACGCGAATCTTGCTCATTTCTGACAGAAGGCCGGTTCCCTGGTAGGTACCGTTCTCTTCAAAGACATCAACAATGCAACCGTTTTGAGCATGCTTGCCGCTTTCTGGAGACGGTTCTACACGAATAACCTCGCCCTCAAAGACCCAAGGATGTCCGCCCGCAAGCGCGCGAGCTGCTTTCTTGGTGACAATAACCTGTGGATATGGGCGGAGTTGTTTCATGATGGTCCTTCTCGCGAGAAGCGCTTACAAAAAAGCTGGGTGTCTGCAAGCGCCCAGCATCTATGTTCAAAAGTTACAGAATCAAATTGCAGAGAGCCATAATGGGGAATATTGCCTGTTTAATGGCTGCGGAGCGTTTGTCGGGAGAAGTTACATAGAGAAGAATTGCGGCAAATGCCATTGAACATACAGCAAAGATAACAAGCGCTTTGCCTGCTGGATTTCTGGTGGCCATAAGGAAGACACCTACAAAGACCTCAATGGCAAGAAAGAGATTATAGAATCCCTGGTTAAAAGCCATTTCTTGGGTATTTTCCGCCTCTTCTTTTGTCATGTTAAAGGCATTGAGCGCACCGTCAGAAGTCCAGGCAAATGACTCAAGATAAAAAATAACCACATGAAGAGCTGCTGCTCCAAGAGCAAAAATTATACCAACGCCATTAAAAGGGCCCATTTTGATTCCTTTACTGTATGAGCTGACTGCATCTGATTATAGATTACGTGTGTCGGCCATATCTGCCACCAAAACCAAATCCCTTACCTTTTGACCTTGAGCCCGAGAACATCGAACGCGTGGTCTTGGTGGTAGAGCGGGAGTCTTGAAGCATAATGCGACCCGAGTCATAAGAAAAGCCAGGTAGATCCCATGTAGGAATGAGTGCTTTTGTAAAATACTCAATTTCTCTGAGCGGCGTGACCTCATCTGGTCCCATAAAAGTGAACGCCTGACCTGCGGCTCCTGCACGGCCTGTTCGGCCAATACGGTGAACATAATCCTCGGGATCAAGCGGCACATCAAAATTAATGACTGCGTCAATGCCATGGATATCAATGCCGCGGCTCATGACATCGGTTGCAACAAGAACCTGAATGGCGCCACTACGGAATCGCTCCAGCGCTCTTGCGCGAGCCTTTTGCGGACGGTCCGCATGCATAACATCAACCTTGAGACCTGCGGCTTTAAGGTTTTTGTAAATGCTGTCAACACGCGACTTTGTCCTACAGAACACCAACACACGCTCTTGCGCAGGATCAAACGAGTCGATAAGAGCCTTTAAGAGCTGAGGTTTTTGTCCCTGAGTGACCGAGCATAAATGTTGCTCGATTGTTGCCGCAGTCTGTCCAGTTCTTGCAATCTCAATGCGCTCTGGATCTTTAAGCAGCGCGTCTATAGTCGATGTAATTGACGCGGGGAGCGTTGCCGAGAAAAGCAACGTTTGATGCGCTTTGGGCAGCTGCTCCATAATGCGATGAACGCTTGGCCAAAATCCCATGTCAAGCATACGATCCGCCTCGTCGAGCACCAGTACCTGGATGTTCTCAAGGCTTGTATGCTTCTTGTCGAGAAGATCTATCAG
>CAJZJP010000070.1:0-4132 GCA_916050095.1 uncultured Atopobium sp. | reverse complement strand
TCTTTAGCGGCACCATCAAAGAGAATCTCCTGTGGGGTAACCCTGACGCTACCGATGAAGAGATTCTTGAGGCAGCTCGTCTTGCTCAGGCTGATAGCTTTGTTCAAACCTTCCCTGATAAATATGAGACTCATATTGAGCAGGGTGGCAACAACGTTTCTGGCGGTCAAAAGCAAAGACTCTGTATTGCGCGCGCACTGCTTAGGCGCCCAAAAGTACTTATTCTTGATGACTCTACCAGTGCTGTTGATACAAAGACTGATTCTTTAATTCGCTCTGGTCTTAAAGATTTCTTGCCTGATACCACCAAGATTATCATTGCTCAGCGTACTTCCAGTATCGAAGAATCTGACAAGATTATTGTTCTGGATAACGGTCGCGTTAACGCAATTGGTACGCACGAAGAACTCCTGAAAGATAACCCAATCTATCGCGAAGTGTACTTCTCACAGAACAAGCAAAGTGTTGATGAAAATCAGTCTCAGGAAGGTGAGGTGACTTCTCATGAGTAGGACAACAGAAACAAACAACACAAGACCAAAGCTTCCCGTGGGAAAAATTCTTACTCGAACCATTAAAATGCTCTGGGAGTTCTATCCTGTCCTTCTCCCTATAGCACTCCTTGGTGCTGTTATCCAAGCAATTATGCAGTCACTCCCAAGTGTCTTCTTGGAGCGAATCCTCTCTATCATCTCTAACTTTATTGATAGTGGTGACTGGAGTTCTGCTGAAGGCTTAGTCTTCCAGAACGTGGCTCTTCTCGCCACCTTCTACGTCATTGGACTTCTTGCGAACATCATCTCTACCCAGGGTATGGCTATTGTCACTCAGGGAGCTCTGCAAAAATGGCGCTCAAAGATGTTCTCGCACATGCAAGACTTGCCTATAAGGTACTTTGATACGCATCTCAATGGCGACATCATGAGCTATTACACTAATGATATTGACGCAATGCGCCAGATGATTGGTACCAGTCTTCCAAACCTCCTCTTTACCTCTGTGGTTATCATCGCAGTAGTATTCATCATGTTTTACTACAGCGCACTTATGGCCATGGTTGTTCTGTTTGGCTTCTCTTTGATGGGCCTTGCTACTAAAAACCTTGGTGGTAAGTCCGCAAAGAACTTTGTTAAGACTCAGAAAACCACCGCAGATGTAGAGGGACACATTCAGGAAATGATGAATGGCGAGAAGGTCGTTAAGGTCTTTAGTCATGAGGCAGAAACTATTGAATCATTTGACAAAATCAACGATGAGCTGATGGTTGTTGCAAGAAATGCAAATCTTTATGCCAACACGCTTATGCCTATCCTCAACAATCTGGGCAACATTATGTACGTTGTAGTTGCTGTAGTTTCTGGTGTGTTTATTACTCTGAACATTCAAAACGTTTCTTTGTCTGGACTACCTTTCACCATTGCTGTAGCTGTCCCCTTCCTCAACATGACACGTCAGTTCTCCGCTCAGATCAACCAGATTTCTAGTCAGATTAACTCTGTTGTTATGGGTATCGCTGGTGCTAATCGAGTTTTTGAGCTACTTGATGAACCAGCAGAGACTGAAGAAGGTTACGTTACTTTAGTCAACGCAGAAACCATTGACGGTAAAGTTCAGGAAGCTGAGTACCGCACCGGTTACTGGGCTTGGAAGTATCCACACAGTGACGGCACGGTTACTTACACCCCTGTTAAGGGAGACGTTCGCCTCTTTGATGTTGACTTTGGCTACGAGCCTGGCCACACCGTGTTGCATGATATTTCTCTTTATGCAAAACCTGGTCAGAAGGTTGCCTTTGTTGGCGCAACAGGCGCTGGTAAAACAACCATTACTAACCTGCTCAACCGCTTCTATGACATTGAAGACGGCAAGATTCGCTACGACGGCATCAACATTAACAAGATTAGGAAGAGCGCTCTTCGTCGTGCTCTCGGTATTGTTCTGCAAGACGTCAACCTCTTTACAGGTACCGTCTTGGATAACATCCGCTACGGCCGTCTTGATGCCACAGATGAGGACTGCGTAAAGGCCGCAAAACTTGCTGGTGCCGATGACTTTATCAGACGTCTTCCAGAGGGTTACCACACCATGCTCAAGGACAACGGCAGTGCCCTCTCCCAAGGACAGCGCCAGCTCATCTCCATTGCTCGCGCAGCAGTCGCAGATCCACCAGTCATGATTTTGGATGAAGCTACTTCCAGCATTGACACACGTACCGAAGCAATAGTCCAGCGTGGTATGGACGCTCTGATGTACGACCGCACCACCTTTGTTATTGCTCACCGTCTTTCTACGGTTAGAAACGCAGATGTTATTGTCGTACTTGACCACGGTCGCATTATTGAGCGCGGTACACACGACGAACTTCTCGCCAAGCGAGGAACGTACTACCAGCTCTACACAGGAGCTTTTGAGCTTGATTAACGTTGAACTTATGTAATGCAAAACGCCTTGTCATCTTAGCGACAAGGCGTTTTTTGTGTATGTAACGATTCTTAGGCGAGAAGAACGTGATGTAGATCTTCTACCGTATCTACAATTGCAACCGCTCCCGCATCAATAAGCTCCTGTTTATTGGTAGTTTTGCCATACAGAACGCCAATGCACGGAATCTTATTTGGGAATGCTGCTTCCATATCAAAACGACGGTCGCCAATCATGACGCTTTCAGAAGCTTCAAAGCCAAGCTGGCGCATAACGTGAGCAATAGCAGTGATTTTATCAGTTGCTGCCTCATCTATTCTTCCAGCATAGGTATCAAGAACACCAATAAGGTTGTTGTCCCTAAGGCCCATCTCTAGCATGGGCTGATTCTTTGAGCTTGCTACCGCAACCTTTTTACCGGCGGCATGAAGGTCATCAATGAGGTCTCTCATTCCCTCAAAGAGTGGCCATTTTCCTGTAGTTACATAAAGCTCTCGGTAACGCTTAGTAACCGCAGCAGCGTCCTCATGGCTGAGTCCAAAGACCAGCTCAAACGCATAAGGAAACGGTGGTCCTACAAGCTTTTTAAGGTCTGATTCTATAAAGTCTGTGTGACCGCAGTCTGTCATTGCCATCTTCGCGGTAGAAACAATGGTGGGCAACGTGTCTGCCATAGTCCCATCAAAATCAAAAATAATAAGCGAACGATTCTGCAGATCTGAAATTACATCAGAAGCTACCAGCGATTTATTTGTATCAGTTGCGTTTTGCATTATTGCCATGTCAATCCAATCATCTATGTATGTGAGTATACCGTTCATGGCGCAAAACTAACCAGTCAATGACATTTTCTTCTCGCCTGCCGAATTAACTATTGACAGCTGAAATGTCGTACACCAGCAAAGGTATATAGTTAACTATAGATGAATCAGTATGCCTAACTTGGGAGGTGTATGATGACTCGTCAGGAAAATAATCCAGAAGCTAAGCAACCTGGAAGAAACAGGCTTGGAAAACTCTATCCGTCTCTCGTCAATACAGACGTTCTGCCTGATGAGTCTCTAGACGCTGTACAAAATAATCAACATGTTGGTTCTATTGATCAGACTGGTTGGCATACAAAGCTCAATATTGAAGCGCTTTCTCTTACGCTTACAGAGTCCATAACCCCTCTTGAAGTGCTCAAACATTTTGTAACTACAGCATTTTTGCGTGAAAAAGATTCTCACCGAAAAGGTGGATCTGTTGCCATCCCGCCAAGTGATTTTGAACTGCACCTAGCCCAGCGACTAAAAGATGCCGGTGTTCTCGATGCGCAAGACATTACTATCCCCTGCCGCGTGGTGCGCCTGCGTACCAATGGCCTCTTTTATCTGCGCGCTAATCAAAAAGCACTTTCTTATGAGCAGAAGATTCAGCTTCTTACTATTGAAAGCGCACTAAACACTGCCCTCTTTGCAGAGCGATACTTTCTTGATGCAAATATGGCATCTGAGCTTGACTTGCTTGCTTTTGAGCAAAAGATTGTTTCTACCATGATGAAGCAATCTCGCCCCCGCTGCGCCACCACTCAAAGCACCCAAGAGGATGGTGAGTGGGTTGTCCGCAAAGCCATCTCTCTACACATTGAAAGCCTGCGTCTATCTCAGCGTCTTATCACTGAGTTTAGGACCAACGTACACAAGGGAATTGCCGCCTTTAGAGTGCACCT
>CAJZJP010000069.1:0-4211 GCA_916050095.1 uncultured Atopobium sp. | reverse complement strand
AATACGTTAGTTTTTGATGTGTCCTACTGGCATTGTACGTCAGCATGCTGCGCAAGAATCAGTTTAAGTGCATCGTTGGGCGTAAGTCGATCCATATCAAGCCACCTGACTCGACCATCTCGTTTAAGCCAAGAAATCTGTCGCTTTGCATACTGTCTGGTGTGCTGTTTGATAAGCTCACACGTTTGCTCAAGCGATTGCTCTCCAGCAAAGTACGCAAAGAACTCTTTGTAGCCAATTGCCTGGCCAGCCGTGCAATTTTCAGAGAGACCAGACTCAATAAGCGCTTGAACCTCTTCAACAAGCCCTTGCTCAAACATAAGATCAACTCGGAGGTTTATTCGCTCATAAAGGCGCTGACGGTCCATCGTAAGACCCCATATCTGCGCGTCAAAGTACGGTGTGTGAGCCTTTAGACCCTCATGATGAGAAGCATACGACTTGCCCTCCTCCAAGAGCTCTAAAGCCCTTACAACGCGTCGTACGTTATTTGGATGGATAAGCTCTGCACTTGCTGCATCTTTTGTGGCGAGAAATTCGTGCAGGCCCTCAGCACCAAGCTCTTTAGCAAGCTTTTCATAGCGAGTTCTTACAGGAGACTCGATTGACCCTGAGGGAAACTCCATCTGATCGATAATCGAATCAAGATAAAGACCCGTTCCGCCACAGAATACAGGTGTTTTACCAGCTTTAATAATCTTATGGGCTTCTTCACGAGCTGCCACTTGAAACATCTGGACAGAATATTCTTCTGAAATGTTGGCACAATCTACCATGAGAAGAGGAACTTCTCGCTCCTCAACAGGAGTTTTAGCAGTGCCAATATCCATACCACGATAAACCTGCATTGCGTCAACAGAAATGACAGAGGTCTCAAGCTTCTTAGCTACCAGCTCAGACAAGGAGCTTTTGCCCGAAGCCGTGGGGCCTACAATGCAGATAACCGAGCCACGAGAGCTCATCGAGGATCAGACTCCATGGTTCCGCGCAAATACCAGGTACGAGCCTCATCAATATGAACATCAACAATTTTGCCGATAAGATCTTCTGGCGTGTAACCTTCTGGCAGATTGAAGTGCACCGTTTGGTTCTTCTCGCTATGTCCTACCATGACAGTATCGTCGCGCTTGGAAGTTCCCTCAACGAGAACTGCCTGTGTAGTATTCAGATCTACCTGGTTAGCGTCATGCGCCTGCTGAGCCACAAGCTCTGCAAGCCTGTCAAAGCGCTCCTGAATGACCTCGTGAGGCGTATTGTCTTCATATTTTGCCGCAGGAGTGCCAGGACGCTTGGAGTAAATGAAGGTATACGCGGAAGAATAACCAGCTTCTTTTACCAAAGAAAGCGTATCCTCAAAGTCTTCCTCAGTCTCTCCAGGGAAGCCAACGATAATGTCAGATGAAAGCGCCAGTCCTGGAATAGCCGCACGCAGGCGAGAAACCACGTCTAAGTACTCTTCTCGTGTATAGCTGCGGTTCATCTTTTTAAGAACACGCGTAGAGCCACTTTGAACCGCAAGATGAAGATGAGGCATGACAGCTGGGGTTTCTTTCATAGCTGCAATAGTTTCGTCAGTAAGATCTTTTGGATTCGATGAGGTGAAACGGATTCGCTCAACGCCCGTCTGACCCACAGCACGCAAAAGCTCTGCAAAACGAGGCTTACCGTAGAGGTCGCGACCATATGAGTTAACGTTTTGACCAAGCAGAGTAATCTCGCGGACGCCATCTGCGACAAGACGCTCGCACTCACCAATAACAGCCTCAAAAGTACGACTGCGCTCACGACCGCGAACGTAAGGAACAATGCAATACGTACAGAAATTATTGCAGCCGGTCATGATGGGCACCCAAGCGTGATACTGCTGAGTGCGGTTACTTGGCAAATCTGTGGAGAAGCCCTTACCCTCTTCGGAGGTATCTACGGCTACACGGTCATTTTCGCCACTAAATGCGCTGGTAAGAAGAGCTGGCAAGCTTGCAAGTGCGCTGGTGCCAAACACAACGTCAACAGCTGGAACCTTTTCACGGAGCTTCTCGCCATCGCGCTGCGCAATACAGCCGCCAATAGCAACAACGCGCTTACCTGATGGAGGCGTTGGAGCGCTGACCATGGCAGAAGCCTGACCGTAGAGACGCTGGTCAGCGTTCTCGCGAACACTGCAGGTCATAAAAATGACAATATCTGCGTCATCGGTATCTGAAACCTCATTGCAGCCACAAGCCTCAAGCAGACCAGAGACTCGCTCTGTATCGTGCAGATTCATCTGGCAGCCAAAAGTTTTGATGTGATATGTTTTTCCTACAAGCTCGGAATTTTCAATCATGCTTAAAGTACCTCGTTATACTCAGTGGAACTAACAGCTGGAGTCTGCGTATCAGGGGCAGACAGTGTATGGACATAAATGGCAATTTTAATTGCAGTTCTACTCTCCCCTGCAATTTCGATATCAGAAAACGTTGGAGCACAGGTGATATCCAGACCGCAAGGAATCAAAAATCCGCGGGCAATAGCAATAGCCTTGATGCCCTGGTTGACTGCACCCGCACCAATGCACTGGAGCATAACAGGCTCATTATCTTTAACCAGTCCCGCAATAGCTCCTGCTACCGAAGCTGGTGAAGACTTACTTGAAACTTTAAGCAAACCCATGAGTGCTCCAATTATTGTGCGTTTGTTCTACTCTTGCGACTCAATATCAAAAGTCACAACAATTTTGTTTTTATTTACACGAACACGAGGCTCAGACGTCAAAGAAACGTAGTATTTCTCGGACAACTCAGCAAAACTCTGCTCCATTTTTCGAGAAAAGCTGCTGATATCAGCCTTACTCATCTTGAGGCCTCTATGATCTTTCATCAGATCAACTTCGCGAGAAACCCCTTCAGGTTCAGAAGAATGGCTGACCTGAGCATACACGCTACGCAAAGGCTTTATTTGCTCGGCAATAATTCTATGTGCGGTTCTATCTGACATAGAAAGACCAAGAGACGCACAAACTTGAAAAAGCTCTGTTGCATCTGCTGCGGCCCTGAAGCGCTCAAGAACAGGAACATTTTCAAAACCTTCAACAAACAGCAGGTCAGCAATATCAAGGGTCTGAGCAATTCTACGTCGAGCAGTAGCTGCAATCTCTGCAGCGGAGCCCAGCATTACCTCGCACGAGCCTTTAACCTCAAGAGCAAAGTCGCAGCAGGTACGAATAATATTGTGAGGACCCTTAACGGTTGTTTTAAGTCCGTCTTCATTCAAACCACAGGTTGGCCAAGTAGATTGGTCTACTCGCTCGGAAATTTTAGTGGTATTCACCACAACTTGAATAGCAGAACCAAGTCCCGGAGCCGAAGCTACAACCTGAGCTGATTCACAGTTTTCTTTGATGGAATAAAGGGCCATGCCTCGACCATGGATTCCCCAACGGTCCATGTGCATGCTCTCAAGCTTTGAAGTTACACGAGCTTCAAAGATTTTCTCCTGCATGTCTTTTGGAATACCCTGACCATCATCAAGTATGGTGATAGTTCTGAGCGCACCCTCTTTTGAGGTTGCAACATAAATGTGACGAGCACCAGCGTCGCGAGAATTACGTAAGAGCTCGATAACAATATCTTCTACCGAACGGATATCGTGCTTTGCCTGTCTACGCTCTGCTTCTGCTACGCGTAAACGAACGTACCCCGCGCCGAGGGATTCCTCGACACGGAGTGCGCGCTCACCTCCCATGGAGGCGACAAAACCTGTTAAGTCAGTAGAAGTGGCTGCCATAAATTACTTAGCAACGTCTACAGCACGAGACTCGCGAATAACAACAACGCGAACCTGTCCTGGATATTCCATCTCATCCTCAATCTGCTTAGCAATATCGTGAGCAAGAACAGTTGCCTCGGAATCGCTAATCATCTGAGGCTCAACCATTACGTGAAGCTCACGGCCAGCCTGCATTGCATACGTACGCTCAACACCCTCATGTGCATTGGAGATAGCCTCAAGCTTCTCAAGGCGCTTGATGTAGTTCTCAGCGGACTCACGACGTGCACCAGGACGTGCAGCAGAAATAGCGTCTGCAGCCATAACAAGCATGTCAAGCACGGTGTTTGGCTCAATGTCTGCGTGGTGAGCCTCAATGGCGTGAACAATCTCAGGACGCTCACCATGGCGACGAGCAAGATCTGCACCAATTACAGCGTGTGGACCCTCAACCTCGTGGTCAA
>CAJZJP010000068.1:0-4216 GCA_916050095.1 uncultured Atopobium sp. | reverse complement strand
GGGGATTTCTGGACTCTCAAGAAGAATCCAAGATGGCTGACAGGGGGCGAGACGGTATCAGATTATCCACGCACATCCAGTCATGAGGAACAGGTCATAGGGCGGATATATTTACACAAACAGGCGAAAAACTGCCTTCATCCGTGCGCACACAACCCACAACGTTTCTCACGTCTCGTGCCATGTTGAGTGCGTTGTGGTGCTGGCTCGCGTTTAGATTAAAGGCACAAATTGAATTGGGCGGCTATGAAAACGGTAGAATTTGGAAAACAAAATAACGACGTAATCATGCTGCTTCATGGTGGCGGTTTATCTTGGTGGAATTATAAAGCCGAGGCTGAACTGCTGAAGAATCGATATCACGTTGTGCTGCCAATCCTTGACGGACATACGGGTAGTGACAATGATTTTATAAACATTGAGAAAAACGCAAGTCGACTCATTTCTTTTATCGATAAAGAATTTGGAGGCTCGGTTCTCCTTATTGGAGGGCTGTCCCTTGGTGCGCAGATTTTAGTAGAGATGCTGACGCAACGAAACTCAATTTGTCAAAACGCTGTCATTGAAAGTGCGTCTGTCATTCCGTCTACGATGACAAATGCCTTGATTAAACCGATGTTTTCACTAAGTTATGGCTTAGTGAAAAAGAAGTGTTTTGCTCAAATGCAATTTGACTATCTTCATATTCGTAAAGATTTATTTGAAGACTATTATCGGGACACGTCACAAATCTCAAAAGAGAACATGATTGCATTCTTGGAAGCAAATACATCCTATGAGATAAAACCCAACTTTCAAGATGTCCACGCCAAAGTCCGTATTCTTGTCGGAGAAAAAGAACAGAAAAAGATGATCTGCTCAGCAGAACAAATACATAAGGTACTGCCTAATAGCGTTCTTGAAATAAAGAAAGGCTTATATCATGGTGAGTATTCCATCAACCATTCCGAAGAGTATACAAAAGAACTTCTAGACATGATTAATGCTCAATAGACCCTTGCCGTCCATCGCCCATCGTTCTGTCCTCCAAAACTCAGGAGTTCCCGTGATTATAAAAGCTTTACCTAAACCATCGCTGGGCATCCACCCTCTCTGCGCTTCGTAAAATTTAAGCGTACAATTGTTGATGTGCACTACTTAGCTTTTCATCAGGGCATTTCTACAAACAGTGAGGCTCATATGAAAGTGCAGCAGCTCATCAAAGAAACGTGCGCAATAGCCTCTGAGGACATCGGCACGGCAAAAGCGGATCAGATTGCACAGGCAGCTCAAAAGCGATTCGAGGCGCTCTGTACAGAAAATGCATCCGATTCCGAAGAACTCCGTGCTCACTCTTTCAAACGCATTTACCCTGGTATTGCAGTATATGAAGCTCTACGCGCAGAGGGCATCCCACAAGAAAAGGCCGTCTGGTATATTCGCGAGTATTTCCAGCGATTTGCTGCCAAACGAGTCCCACTCTTCCAATGGGCCATCAAGACGTTTGGTCTTGCACGCAAGTTTCCTCGCCTCTTTAAATCAGGTATCGAAAAAAGCTGCACATCAAGTGCTGGATTTGCCTTTGAATATCCAGAAAGTCACGGTAACGAAGCGCGCCTCACCATTGTGAGCTGCCCCTATTATGAGATAACCAAAAAATATAACTGCCCCGAAATAACCGCTGCATACTGTGATAGTGACGATGCAGGATACGGTAATCTGCATCCTCAACTTATCTGGGGCCGTACAAAAACCATAGGCCACGGTGGCGATTGTTGCGATTTTCTCTTAGAGTATAAAGAGAACTAATCGCAGGTGGACGCTGTTTGCCTGCACCGTCGCTAAAATTTTGTCATCAACATGACGCGCTTTGAGCACGTTAACTAGGAGTTTTTTATGCAAGAAAATCGCATGTTTTCCGACGTCAAGCAGGCAAAGAGACTAACTCCAGCTTGGCTTAGTCCCTTTTTAGCCGTTTTCTTGTTGGTCGTTGGGCAAATTATTGGCGCCATTGTAATGACCATCTCAGCAGCACTTATTATTGCCCCTTACTACATGGCGCACCCAGATCTTCCAGATCGCCTTTCCGATTCCCTCAATCTGAGAGAGATTTTTGGAGACTACTATCTTCTGGTAACGCTTCTTTCCTTTGTCTTTATTGCAGGTCTCTTTTTCCTGTGGGTAAAACTCTTTGAAAAACGTCCGATTGCTACCCTAGGATTTTACAAAGACAACTGGAAGAAAGAGCTGTTCAAAGGCTTTGGTCTAGGAATTCTTCTCTTCTCTGTTGTGATGTTGATCCTCATTTTGACCGGATCTTATCAATTAGTTGGCACTACTTTTACGCCTTATGCATTCGGCTTTGTTCTTCTCACTATTCCGTTTTGGCTGATTCAGGGCGGAACAGAAGAACTTATCACTAGGGGCTGGCTCCTTCCTGTCATGGCAGAGAAGTCCAATAAAATTATTGCAATCGTGGTTTCGAGCAGTCTATTTGGTCTTCTCCATATGTTTAACAGCGGCTTTACCATGCAGTCCCTGATCGATCTAATTCTTTTTGGCATCTTAGAGACGTTCTATATCATCAAAACTGACAATCTCTGGGGAGCCGCTGGCATTCACGGAGCCTGGAACTTTGCCCAAGGCAATATCTTTGGCGTTCTGGTAAGCGGTAGCACTACAGGCAGTTCTTTGCTGCAGTTTGCTCCTGGCAGTGGCCCGGATTGGCTTACCGGCGGTAGCTTTGGCGCAGAAGGTTCCATCGTTTGCACGCTTGTTATGCTGGTAACCATCATGATTCTTGCCTATCAGCTCAAGAAATCCGGCAAGCTCTTTGTAAAGAAATCTGCCGAGAAACCCGCTGAGTCCGCAAGTACAGATCTATAAATTTCATACTACGCTAAATTTCACAGAAAGTTTGACCTTCTCGTCCACTTCTCCTGCACAATATGGAGAAGTGGATTGTGTATATACGGTCAATTTGCAGCTTGAACAGCAAATCCTTCTCGCCATTTATTATGATTTACCTATCTTGTTGCTGTTTGAGGAGAAATAATGCGCGCTAAGAAAGTTTTGAGCATTTTATTTGCTCTTGCTCTTGTTTTGAGCAGCCTACCTGCATCTGCAATTGCTGAATCTATTGAAGACGCTGGTAAATACTCTGTTGTAGTCTCGTACGTTAACGTATTAAACGACGAAGAGATTCATGCGCCTTCTAAGCAAGTTGTAAATGAGGGAGAATCCTGGTCTGTTACCTCTCCAACAGTTACCGGTTATGACCTGGAAGATCCTGCTCAAACAACCGTTACTGGCGTTGCCTCTGGTTCAGACCACTACATTAAGCAGACCGTCTATTACATGCCTGGTTATGTTACCTACACCGTTAAACGCATGAAGGAAATGACTACCGGCAATTACGTTGAAGCGTCTTCTGAAGAAAACTACGCTGTGCCTGATTCAATGGTTACTGTTACCGATGTTTCTTATCCAGGTTTTGTACGCACAACTACAGACCTTTCGCTCAAGGTTACCGCAGATGGTAAGGCTGTAAAGTACATCTACTATGACCGCAATCCTCGCAGCGCAATCTACTTCTCAACTTCCGGCAGTGAGCTTTCTCCTGTAATTGGAAATCCTGGAGATCCTGTTCCTTCCATCCCTAATCCAACACGAACTGGCTATACCTTTGCTGGTTGGGACCTTAACGACGACGGTATTGCAGATTCTCTGCCCACCACCATGCCTCAAGAGCCTATTACTGCAAAGGCACTTTGGACTCCAGCAACAGCAACGTATCACTACGCCTATTTTATTCAGGATCCAAACAATCCCTCTAACTACAACTACGTCACAACCACCGCAGCTTCCGGAACCGTTGGAACAATGACTACAACTGCTCCTGTTCAGCCAAATACAGGTGTTTTCCGCTTTGAAACGTACAGTCACGAAAGCGATCCAACTCCTATTGCAGCAGATGGCTCTACCACTATTAACGTTTATTACAACCTTGCAACTATCACCGTCAATGTGCGTCCAAAGAGAAATGGCTCCATTCTTGCAACGCTTACGCTTCGTTATGGTGACTCGTTTAATCCTTACGCCATCAATCCCAATACCGGCAACAAGTACAGCGACGACATGCTCGCCGCCGTGCGTGCAGACGACCCTTCTGGAACCTACTATTGGTATGGCATAATCCCTGGTGTCGGCGGCACCGCAACCACCACCCAAGCAAAAA
>CAJZJP010000067.1:0-4217 GCA_916050095.1 uncultured Atopobium sp. | reverse complement strand
GCGATTGTACTGCTGAGCCTTGTGGTGGCGCTGAGAAGCTATGCTGGCATGGTTACGGCATTTCCTTGGAAGAGTGAGGTGCTCTTACTGGTATTAAGTATCCTTGGTGTATTTGCAGGTAAAGCGCTTGGTGGAGTGGTTGCTGATCGTATTGGCTTCAGGACTACAGCTATCTTCTCGCTCATTGCTGCAGCCACCTTGTTTGTGCCCTCATGGGAGATACCGGTTCTGGGCCTTCTGGGTGTATTTTTCTTCAACTTTACTATGTCCATTACGTTGGCATCTCTGGCAAATATCTTGCCTAACGCAAAAGGCACCGCGTTTGGACTGGCCAGTTTCTCACTAGCTGTAGGTGCATTGCCTGCGCTCGCAGGATTTCGTATTGAACATCCTGCGATGCTCTCTGGTATCAGTTTGGTCTCGGCACTTGCGTTGGGTGTAGGTCTTACGTTAGTCAAAGATTCCGTGGCTACAGGACCATTTGGTCATGAGCGCATGCTCCAAGCAGCACAGGTTGCTGAGACTGCAGAGGAAGATGTTCTAATCGCAGAGCTATCTGATCAGGTTGATGAACTTGCGGTTGAAGATGAGTGCACGACTGAAGACTATCTTGTTGATAAAGACAAACAAGTAGAAGGCTAATGGCATGGACGACCAAATATTTTTATTGCCGTATTTGATAACCGTTATTCCAATATTTGCGTTTTGTCTGATTCTGACTATTACTGTTGAGCTTATTGTCGCAAAATCGCTTGGCGTTAAAGACAATCACGCGCTGCTGATTGTTGTGGCTGCACAGGTGCTTACCAATCCAATCGCTGTTTTTATAACAAGTGTCCTTGTTAATGTGGTTGCTAACGACGCCCAATATTGGGCGTGTGTCATAGCGGTTGAGCTGGCCGTTATTGCTGTTGAAGGTCTCATTTACAAGGTAAAAAGAGTAAGCGACGCTCCATGGACACTTTCAATCTTGTCTAACCTTGCGTCGGTGTCTGTGGGTATTCTCGTTCAAATACTTATATAAAAATTTAGCGAGAAACCCTGTGAATAGGAGGGGTTTCTCGCCAAATCTGGGTGATTTATGAGATGAAGCCTTAATGGACAATTGCAATAAGAAGAGCTCCGACCATAAGACCAATGGATGTTCTGAGAGCCGCTGAGGCTTGCCTGTGCAAGAGCTTTTGCGCACGAGTTGCATGGGTAAGCTGGGCTTTTGAGGTGTTAAGTGTATGCATTGGTCCTCCTTTCTTAGTTCTTGTCTAGTATATGCCTAAAAGTAAGCTTTGGCAAACTCTTTAGTATAAAAATGATGCAAAAAACCACGCCGAGGGTAAGGCCAATCATGCCTCCGGAAGAGGCATCTAGGTAATAACTGCCCGTTATTCCTATCAAAACGCTGGCCGTGGCAATGAGCGGAGAAATCCAGAGCATATGGCGCATCTGATTGGTAAGAAGCCTTGCGCAGGCGCCAGGAACAATAAGGAGCGAAACGGACAGAATTACGCCAACTGCCTGGAGTGATATGACAATCGCGAGGGCTAGGGCAACAAGTAAGAACGAAGTGAGTGTTTTAGTAGAAAGGCCGATTGCTTGGACCTGTGTTGGATCAAATGAAAGCAAGGTCAGGTCCTTATTTTTAAGGATGAGCAGGATTGCAATAGGCAGGCCAATACAAAGAACTTGCAGCATGTCGGGAGTAGTGACACCTAAAAGGTTTCCAAAGAGTATGTGCGAGAGGTTAATCTGACTTGGAACCTTGGATATGAGAACTGTTCCTAGTGCAAAAAACGTTGTAAATACAATGCCGATAGCAGTATCGGGGCGCACAATTTGGCTCTTTTTGACTTGTCCGACCAACACCACGGTAATGAGAGCAAACACAAGTGCTCCTACCAGATAGGGAAGTCCCAGCAGATGAGAAATGACCACGCCTGGGAGAATAGAATGCGAGATGGCGTCGCCCATAAGCGACCATCCCATGTGTGTGATCCAGCAGCTCAAAAGCCCGCAGACTATGGCGGTTGCAATTCCGGTGATGAGGGCTCGCTGCATGAATGCGTATTGGAGAATGTCTACCTCAGGCATGGAGCACCTCCTCAATGTGGGTATCTTCGGAAATACCAAGGTTCTGCAGGAGGGCATCTCCAGAAAGAATTTCTTTTGAAGACCCCTGTGCGGTTATGGTTTTATTGATGACCAGGCAGAGCGGGAATTTTTGCTGAGCCAAATTGATGTCATGAATTGAAACGAGCAATGTTTTGCCTTCTTTACTGAGGTTATTGAGCTGTTCGGTGATGATGGCCTCAGAACGAGCATCTACTCCTGCAAACGGTTCGTCGAGAAATACGAGCTCAGCAGCTTGCGCTATTCCGCGTGCCACAAAAACACGCTTTCTTTGTCCGCCCGAGAGTTGGGCAAGTGGACGATCTGCAAGGTCGGCCAGGTTAACGCGTTCAAGTGCCTGGGCAACCAGCTCTTTGTCCTGAGTGGAAGATATGCGCATCCAACCCTGATGAACATATCTTCCCTGCATAACAACGTCTTTTACGAGCAGCGGAAACGTTGCGTCAATTGCCTCCGTTTGAGGAACGTAGGCTACTTTGCCCTGCTTGCGCGCCTGTGAAAGAGGTTGCTGACCCCAAGTAAGTGAACCCTCCCATGCGATGGTGTCCATCAGTGCTTTGAAGAGCGTAGATTTTCCGGCGCCATTGACGCCTACAAGTGCGCAAAGATCTCCTGTTGAGAGCGAGAAATTCACGTCATAAATGACGGGTTTCTCGCGGTCTTTTTTCTCGTACCAGGCGCAAAGTTGCGAAACACAAAGATTCATCGAACAATTACCTTCCCATGAGACCAGATACGATTGCGTCTGCGTCGTGTTGCAGCAGGTCAAGATAGGTGGGCACGGGGCCGTCAGCTTCCGAGAGGGAGTCTACGTACAATATGTTCTTCTCGTCAGTCTTGAGGACAGCACCCGTCTCGTCGGCTACCTGCTGCATTGCCTTAGGACTGACCGTTGACTCACAGAACACCGCAGGAATTTGCTGCGCCTTTACGGCTTCGACAACCTTGGCGATCTGCTGTGGAGTACCTTCGTCAGCAGCGTTGACGGGCCAGAGGTAGAGCTCCTTCATGTTGGTGTCGCGGCACAGGTACGAGAACGCTCCCTCGCAGGTCACAAGCGTGCGCTGGCTCTCCGGCAGGGCGCTAAGCTCCTCAATCAGGTGAGAGGAGATGTTGTCGAGCTCCTTTTTGTATGCGTCGCCGTTGGCTTCGAAGTCTTTGGCGTGGTCAGGGACAAGGTTGCTGAGCGCGCGGACGATATTCTCGACATAGATCTTGCCGTTTGCGGGCGACATCCACGCATGCGGATTGGCCTGACCCTGGTAGTCACCCTCGGCGATGGGGATGGCGGTGATGCCTTCGCTGAGGTCGGCGCGTTGAGCAGGCGAGTCATCGACGAAGCGCTCAAACCAGCGCTCAAGCCCCAGTCCGTTGTTGAGGATGAGCTGGGCCTTTTGCGCGCGCTTGAGGTCGTCGGGCGTAGGCTCGTAGTCGTGGATTTCGGCGCCGGCCTTGGTGATGGATTCTACCTGGCAAAACTCGCCTGCAACGCGAGAAGCCATGTCCTGGATCACGGTGAAGGTGGTCAAGACGAGGGGAGCCGAGGAGTTTTGGTTTTGCGCGGAGCTTGAGTTGGCTGCAGAATCACGTGGACTACATGCGGCGAGAGAAGCGATGGCTGCTGCGGAACTTGCGCTGAGCAAGGTCAGCGCTGACCTGCGGGTTAGGAGAGGATTGCGGGTAGCGTGCAGTTGTGGGTTTGCGACTGTCGAGATATGCGTGCAGCGATGTTTCATAGCGACTTCCTTCAAAGAGTTGAGAGCAGGTAGCTACGGGACTGAAAGCAAGAAACTGATAGCGTGAAGCCAAGAGTTAGGAGTTTTGGAGCTACGAGCTCAACGGGTTTCTCGCCATATTGTATTCCTAAAAGTTAGCTTTGTCTAACTTTTGAAATTTACGAGGAAAGAAAAGGGTTTGGTTTGCGGACAAATGTCCAAAAGATTGAACATGAAATTTAATGTGTCATTTATGTCGCATTTTAAGCAAATTATTTTCCTTTGGCTTATTTACCATAGGATTTGTGAAACAAAAATAATTTTTCTATAGAAAATTATGTGAAGATGGCTAGAATTTATTTGTTTCCTAATGGTTTG
>CAJZJP010000066.1:0-4297 GCA_916050095.1 uncultured Atopobium sp. | reverse complement strand
CCCAGCTTGATAGCATGGGCAATATGGCCAGCCTCAACAATTTGAGCCACTTCCGAGCCAATGCGCTCAGATGCAACCTGAGAGAGTAGCGGCGCACACTCAGTAAGTGCCTGATGTGTCTTCTCCTCAATTGAAAACGAGAGTCTGCATGCAAATCGCAAGGCACGCAGCATACGAAGAGCGTCCTCTATAAAGCGAACCTTAGGCTCCCCAACAGCGCGAATTACACGTGCAGATAAATCTTCTTGACCGCCATAAAGATCAAGCAATCCCCTCTTTGGGTGATATGCCATTGCATTAATAGTGAAGTCTCTACGAGCAAGATCTTCCTCTATACGAGAGACAAACTGCACAGAATCAGGACGACGACCATCAAGATATTCTCCGTCACAGCGATACGTTGTAACCTCAATAGGGTGCTTCTCGACAACAGCAGTAACGGTTCCATATGCAATGCCTGTCTCATGCACAGAAATGCCCGCAGCCGTAAAAGCTGCTTTGCTCTGCTGCCACGTTGCGGATGTTGTGATGTCAATATCATGGGCAAATGAGCAGCGTAGGGCGTCTCGTACCCAGCCGCCTACAATCCACGCCTCAAATCCGGCATCTTCAAGAACTTCTAATGCACGCAAGGCATACGTGGGAACTTGTAAATTCACGGGGCGAGAAAGGCATGGTGAAGAGCTGTTTTTCTGTATGCTCATGGCCATTCCTTCCGCAGTTGCTGATGGGAAAAGTATACATCCTTCACACGTCATTCACATCCTTCCTGCGGTTTTAAAATGACAAACGTTTGTTCTAGATTTTTCTTTACTTCTTCCCCATTCGTGATAGTCTAAGTATACGAACAGACGTTCTATTTTCAAGTAGAAAGTTGCTGCCATGGATACTCTTGATAAACTCACCATACTTGCAGATGCAGCCAAATTTGACGCGGCGTGCACTTCTTCTGGTGTAGACAGAGATCCGCAGGCAGGAAAGGTAGGAATGGCCTCAGCGGCCGGCTGTTGTCACTCATTTACCCCTGATGGTCGCTGCATTACGCTGCTAAAAGTTTTACTTTCTAATGCTTGTTGTTATGACTGTGCTTACTGCGTCAATAGATCTTCTGCACAAACCAAGCGGGCTACCTTTACACCACAGGAATTAGCAGAGCTTACCGTAGATTTCTATAAAAGAAATTACATAGAGGGGCTCTTTCTTTCCTCAGGTGTTATAGGATCGCCAGACCACACCACAGAACTCATGATTGAATGCCTCTCCTACCTTAGGAATGAGTTGCTGTTTAACGGCTATGTTCATGCAAAAGTAATTCCCGGAACAGATCCAGATCTTATTGATGCTATTGGCCGCTTAGCAGATAGACTCTCTGTCAATCTGGAATTACCTAGCTCAACCTCACTTACTAAACTTTGTCCTCACAAAAATGCAGAAACGGTTACTAAACCCATGTCTTTCATTCACCGCCTACGCGTCTCTGAAGAAAGGCAATTGCTTGAAGCTAAAAATGCATCAAAGGGCATTGTGAAGTCTGCTGGAAAACCTAAGGGCATTGTTATTCCTACTCAGAAGCAGATCATAAAAGAAGGTTTAGCTCTTCGTTCAAACTGCTTGAAGAATACTTTTATGCGCTCATCAAGGGTGTCTTCAAACAAGAGGTCCTTCTCGCCTGCCGGGCAATCAACGCAAATTATCATTGGAGCTTCTCCAGAATCAGACAATCAAATATTGCACTTATCGCAAGCGCTTTATCAGCAATTTGAATTGAAACGAGTATTCTTCTCTGCCTATATTCCTGTTATAGAAGACCATCGTCTTCCTGAGTTGGACACTCCTGTTCCCCTGCGTAGAGAACACCGTCTTTACCAGGCTGATTGGCTTATGCGATACTATGCGTTTTCTCCTGATGAGCTAGTTTCTCCAGAAGCACCTTGGCTTGATTTAGAAATTGATCCAAAGCTTGGATGGGCACTGGCACATCTTAATCAATTTCCTGTAGAGATTATGGATGCACCACTAGAAATACTTTTACGAGTGCCCGGTATTGGTCCTACCGGCGCACGAAGAATTATTGCTGCAAGAAGACGGTCTCGCCTCACCTTTGATGATCTTAAACGGCTGGGAATACAGCTCAAACGATCTCATCACTTTCTCACCTGCTGTGGCGTAAGGGATGCCTCAGCTCCACTTGACCAAGAACTGATTAAACAGAGGGTAATTGCTGATGCCAAAGCAAGTTCGTACAACAAAACAAGACGCCGTATTGAGTCCTCTCAACTCAGGCTCTTCTGATCAGAGCGTAGAGCTTGTCTCGCTTGTTCAGAGGCTTACAAGACTCTCCAAGCCTCAGAAGGTTGTTATCTCCTGTAATCCAAGCTTAGAAGGCGTTGTAGGGGCTGTAGGACTCACTTATCTCTCACATGCTAACCCGGCACACGTACGTCTTGTTAGAGAAAACTTTTGTCAGCCTAGCCTTGGGGAGCATGTTCTCTGTGGACCAGACCCTTCTGATGACTCCGTAGTAGCCTTGGCTAAACGAGTTCTTACTGGGCTAGAGAAGAAAGTAGGCACAAGAGAAATAACACGTCGCATTGTTTTGGCATGTGCTTCAGATGCTCATACTATGCCGGAGATTGTGCATCGATACGTTCGTCTTGCATTCTCCTATGGTGTAGGAGCCCTTGAAGATATTGCAGACCCAACCGTGGCAGAGTTTAATGCGCTGGCTAGGCAGGTAGAAACTGAACGAGAGCATACGCGGCAATTTGTGCGGTTTTCTCGCATGTCAGATGGCTCTTTTATGTCTGTATTTCAACCTAATGCAAACGTAGTGCCACTAACTTGCAATTACTTTGTCAAACGAATGAGTACAGAGCGGTTTTTTATTGTTGATCCGGCTCATCATATAGTCAGTTTTTATGCACCAGAAATGAAGACCTTTGGAACAATTCAGCTGGACGATGCCTCTTTGGAAGAACTGCTCTCTAGAACAGACCTTGCGACTGATGAGAAATACGTGCAAGCCATGTGGAGGCGCTTCTACGAGGGAGTTGGTCTAGAGGGTCGCGGGCCTGCAGAAAGAGGATATGACTTGCGCGCCCATTGGATGCCAAAACGCGTATGGCAAGGGCTCCCTGAACTCACTGCAAGCACAAATGCAGAAGCTGCGCGTAGCCAAGGCGTACCTATTCGCTATCAGGGGCGAGAAAACAGAAAGGATGTGCATCATATAGAACAAAAGCAAACATTTCGCAAAGAGCTTACTTCTGGGTTATAAAGCTGCCGCTTAAGACGACTGATAACAAAAAAGCGCCCAGCAGAGCTGAGCGCTTATCAGTAGAAAGGTAATGACCTAAGACTTAGTCAAGGTCGTTGAAGTCACCAGCTGCAGGTGCAGGTGCAGAAATCTGAGTCTGCTGAGCTGCAGGCTGAGCAGCATTCTGGGAACCAGTTGGAGCATTGTTGGTAAGAACAGTCTCTGGGAAGACAGAGTCTGCGTCATCCAGGAAGTGCTGGAGGAGCTTACGGTACTCAGCGCGGAAGTCCTCACGGGACTGCTTGAGGCGATCAATCTCATCAAGCTCAGTCTGCTTCTCTGCAAGAGCCTGACGGATAACCTCACGAGCCTTCTGATCTGCCTCGTTGCGGATACGCTCAGCGTTTGCACGAGCGTCTGCAACAAGTTTATCTGCGCTCTGCTGAGCAACAATGAGGACCTGAGAAATCTGGTGCTCGGATGCAGCAATAGCAGCAGCGTTTGTCTCCTCAACAGAAGGAACGCTTGCATTCTCCTCAAGGTTTGCAACCTGTGCCTGTGCTGCAGCAAGCTGCTGCTCAGTGCTGGTCAGACGGCCCTTAAGGTCAGCGATCTTTTGAAGCATTGCATCAACCTCAGAAGCGAGTTGCTCAAGAAATGCGTCAACTTCCTCTGGATTGTAGCCGGTCTCAGCAGGAGAGAATGTCTGCTGCTCGATGTCTGCTGGTGTGATTGCCATCTTTGTTCCCTTTCAGTCTGCGAGTAGACGTACCACACATCATAACTACTCAGTTTGTAATCAAAGACAAACTAGTTTCTATATTAGTATAAAGCCCAGCGTCGAAATGGCAAAACGTCCCACAAGATTAAGCACAAAAAGTGCAACAATCGGTGAGAGATCAACGCCAGAAATTGGAGGAATTACGTTCCTAAACACACTGAGGTATGGCTCAACAATTTTGCCAATTCCCTCAAGAATGTTCTTAACCGAATCATTTGAAACGGTAATCCAAGAGGACAGGCACCATACCACAATGCAGA
>CAJZJP010000065.1:0-4322 GCA_916050095.1 uncultured Atopobium sp. | reverse complement strand
TTGATGCAGACGCGAGAGATTTTGCAGCTTTGAAGTGCCATGCGGGCCACGCAAAGAGAAGTACGCAGTGCGTAAGCGCGCGCCGCTGCAATTTGCTCTGCCTTTTCTGCAGATAAGAAACTAAAGCAGCGAGGACGAGCTACAAAGAACTCAAATACCAAAATATCAAGTTGTGGATTGTAGAAGAAGTTATACACCATCCTAAAAGGGAATGGCGTGTTCTCAACATAGTTGGCAAACCAGAGACGCTTCATCCAGTCTGAGCTGCCGTCAGCGTTACCACTAAAAGGAGCAACTTGCTCAGAAAGAGAAGCTGACTTGGGCATGAGGCTTGCTACCTGCGAAAGGCTAGTACGAACAAGCTGAAGATCTGTCTCAGAAGCATGTGTATTCTTTAGGGCTTCAACATCTTGTGAAATGTTGAGGATTGCTTCTGTTGCAATAAAAGCATCGTACTCTTCTGGTGCGCACTCCATCGTGTTAGCGTTGAACCACCAGCGACCCGTTCTGTCTAGCTTATGAACATCGCCCTTGGGCAGATTGGTATTCTCGAGATTTTTAGAGCGCATCAGCATCTCTTGAAGACCAGCCTCTGCAATCTGATTGTTTGCAACAAGGTCTTTAAGAGCGGCAATGACATTATTTGAGCGCAGCAAAATATTCTCTAGGGTAGAACCCTGAGGTTGCTTTGAAGCTTTATTTAGCGAGAAAAGATCTGAGACGCCCAAGGTATCTCCTTTATCTGATGTAACTTGTTTATTTAAATGCTAGTTTAACGCATATAGGTAATGTATTTATTACCCGTCACACTTTGAAACTATACTGCAATTTATAAATAGTATAGAACAAGTGTTTCAGTTTTGAGAAGTGGGGTATACTACTTTCACAAGAAAAGGAGAATCTCATGGATGCATCTCATGCTGAAGATCAACATAAAGAATATATAGGTGCTGAACTGCGCCGATTTGGTCGTGAAGTAGGAGAAGAGAAGCTTCAGGTAGTATCTCCTTTTGAACCCGCAGGTGACCAGCCACAGGCAATAGAAAAGCTTGCCCAAGGAATTGAAGACGGGCTTAGGTACCAGACGCTCTTAGGTGTTACGGGTTCGGGTAAGACCTTCTCTATGGCTAAAACTATCGAGAAGCTCAACCGCCCCACGCTTATTATGGAACCCAATAAAACACTAGCTGCACAGGTTGCTTCAGAGATGAAGGAGCTCTTTCCTAACAACGCTGTTGTGTACTTTGTCTCGTACTATGACTACTACCAGCCAGAGGCATATGTTCCGCAGTCTGATACGTACATAGAAAAAGATGCTTCCATCAATGAAGAGGTAGAGAAGCTCCGTCACCAGGCAACTTCATCGCTTCTATCTAGACGAGATGTCATTGTAGTTGCATCTGTATCGTGTATATATGGTATTGGCAGCCCTCAAGATTATGCAGGTCTTGCACCTAATGTAGATAAATCCGTTCCTCTTGAGCGTGATGATTTTATTAAAGATCTTATTGATGTCCAGTACGATAGAAATGATTATGACCTGCAGCGTGGCATGTTTAGGGTGCGTGGAGACGTTGTTGACGTGTTCCCGCCATATGCAGAAAATCCGCTGCGTATTGAGTTCTTTGGTGATGAAGTAGAAAGCATTTCAGAGGTTAGTAACGTTACGGGAGAAGTGCTTAGAGAGTTTGATGCTATTCCAATTTGGCCAGCATCTCACTACGTTACTGAGCGTCCAAAGATTACCCATGCTCTTACAACCATCTCGGAAGAGATGGAAGCCCGTGTTAAAGAACTTAAAGAAAACGATAAATTGCTAGAAGCTCAGCGTCTTGCTCAGAGGACAAACTATGATCTAGAGATGCTTGAGACTATGGGTTATTGCAATGGTATTGAGAACTACTCACGCCATTTAGATGGTCGCGCTCCAGGTGAGCCTCCCTATACGCTCATTGATTATTTCCCTAAAGATATGATTTGTATCATCGATGAGTCGCACGTTACGGTTCCTCAAATTAGAGGTATGTATGAGGGCGATAGGTCTCGTAAGGTTACACTGGTAGATCACGGATTTAGACTTCCTTCTGCACTTGATAACAGGCCGCTCAGATTTGACGAATTTGAGGGACGTATTCCACAGTTTATTTACGTCTCTGCAACTCCTGGAGACTACGAAGAGACGGTTGCCCAGCAACAGGTTGAGCAGATTATTCGCCCAACCGGCCTCCTAGATCCAAAGATTGATGTCAGACCAGTAAGAGGTCAGATTGATGATCTTATTTCAGAGGTCAAAGAGAGAGTGGCAAAAAAAGAGCGCGTTCTTGTTACCACGCTTACTAAAAGAATGGCAGAAGATCTTACAGATCACCTGCTAGATGAGGGCATTAAAGTCAACTATATGCACTCGGATACCGCTACGCTTGACCGCGTAGAAATCATTAGAGATTTGCGCCAGGGAAAGATTGACGTACTGGTTGGAATTAACCTTTTGCGAGAAGGACTTGATATTCCAGAGGTTTCTCTTGTAGCAATTCTTGATGCAGATAAAGAGGGCTTCTTAAGAAACAGAAGGTCTCTTATTCAGACTATGGGTAGAGCGGCAAGAAACGCTTCTGGCCAGGTCATTATGTATGCCGATAAAATCACTGATTCTATGCGCATTGCTATAGATGAGACAAAAAGGCGCCGAGAAATTCAGGAAGCGTTTAACAAAGAGCACGGTATTATACCTAAGACCGTTAAGAAATCCATTACGGATATTGCAGGCTTTATTGCTGAAGCTTCAGAAAACGTTGATAAGCGTAAGCGCAAAAACGGAGAGTTCTATACCGCCTCTGATGACGAAGATTCGCTTGAAGAGCAGCAAGAATCAATTCTTGAGATGCCTGCAGAATTGCTTGCTGAAGAGCTTCAAAATCTTCCGCGCTCAGAGGTTGAGGCTATGCTTTCTGGTATGGAAGCAGAGATGGCAGAAGCTTCTGCGTCAATGGATTATGAACATGCAGCAGAGCTCAGAGATCAGATTGTAGCCATTAGAAGCCAGCTTGAAGGCACTACATCAGATGATGTTATCAAGAGGCTTAAAACAGGAGCTAGAAAGGGCAGTGCTCACGCAACTCGCAGACGTTATAGAGGCAAGCACTAAGCGTTGTTGTAGTGTTCTACTACAAGCTCAGCCATTCTAATGCCATCTGCAGCAGCACTCATAATGCCGCCCGCATAGCCAGCTCCTTCACCTACAGGCCATATTCCTGGTGTGTTAATGCTCTGTCCTGTTTCATCGCGAGTAATTCTTACAGGAGAGCTTGATCTTGTTTCAACACCCGTAAGAACAGCATCGGGATGAGCAAAACCATGAAGTTTTTTGTCCATAACCGGAAGGGCTTCTCGCAAGGTTTGTAGGATGTAGGGAGGCAGACAGTCTTCAAGTGAGGTCCAGGTAACACCACGCGGATACGTTGGTTTTATCGAACGCGGTCCAGTAGAAGCTTTCTTGTGTAGAAAGTCACCAACTAGCTGAGCAGGAGCAACATAAGAGCCGCCGCCTGCTTTAAAAGCTGCCTGCTCGCAAGAACGTTGCAGCTCAATGCCAGCAAGTACGTCGTCTCCTGGTAGATCTTCTGGATAGACGTTAGCTAACAGGCCGGAGTTGGCATTTTTGCCCGCACGGTCAGACAGGCTCATGCCGTTTGTGACTACGCCGCCCTTCTCGCTAGCTGCAGATACAACATAGCCACCAGGACACATGCAGAATGAGAAAGCACTCCTACCAGAGGGAAGATGAACAGAAAGTTTGTAGGGGGCCGCTCCAAGTACGGGATTGGTTGCCTCGGGACCGTACAACGATTTATTGATTTGAGACTGAAGATGCTCAATTCGCACACCCATAGCAAAGGTTTTTCTCTCCATAGAAATACCTTTGTCTTTGAGCATGACATACGTGTCTCTACTTGAGTGACCAGTCGCAAGAATCATTGTGCGAGTCTTTATGGTTTCAGTTTGAGTTGAACCGTCTGGATTGGTCTTCTCAACCTGAATTGCAGAAAGAGAGCCATCTGAGGCTCGCTCTAGGGAGGCGAGTTTTGTCCTAAATGCAACGGTTCCACCCGCCTCTTCAATCATTGTGACAATGTTGGTCACAACAGCGGGAAGAACATCACTTCCTACATGGGGTTTTGCATCCCATAAAATGTTTTTCTGTGCACCTGCTTTTACAAAAGTCTCAAGAATAAAGCGGTGAGAAGCACTTTTGGTACCCGTGTTGAGCTTGCCGTCAGAGAATGTACCAGCACCACCAAGACCAAATTGGATGTTGCTCTCAA
>CAJZJP010000064.1:0-4504 GCA_916050095.1 uncultured Atopobium sp. | reverse complement strand
TTGGATGGCGTGCCAATCAAGCAATTCAAAAGTGAGCAATACGCTCGGTTCATAATCCCTTGCTCTCAGCAAACATTCATTTTTAATGCGACCATCAGGGATAACGTTACGCTGTTTTGCCATGAGTTTACCGATGAAGAAATAATTGATGCTATAACAAAATCAGGCTTTTCTGAGATTCTTACCAGATATCCAGATGGAATCAATCATATGATTGACCAGGCAGGAAGTAGTCTTTCTGGTGGAGAACGACAGCGGTTGGCTCTTGCGCGAATCTTTTTGTTTAAGCCACAAATTGTGATTTATGACGAGAGCTTTGCTCATTTGGATTCCGATTCGGTTCAGAGCCTCATTGATTTGATCTTAAAAGATGATGAGAGAACCGTTGTTATGACATCTCATCAAGTAACTCCAGAAATAAGAGAGCGCTTCCACTCTCTTGCTCTAAAAGACGGAAAAATCCAGTCAGAAATCGCCTAGCTTTTGCTTCTTGACCTAGTTGTAATACGTGAATACAATGATATAACTAGGTAAAGGAGGGGGCTATGGACAGTATTGTAACCGCCCGCGTTCCTGTTGAAGTAAAAAATCAGGTTTCTGAAGTTCTTGAATCGCTTGGGTCAAACACCACCAAACTGATTAATGCTGCATTTGAATATGTGCTGGTAACAGGCAAGCTTCCCGATGCCCATGGGAGTGCTGCGTCAGAACTATCTACCAAAGGATCTTCTCGCCAATTGAGCGAGAAGGACAAAGAGCAGCTCTCGGCACTCTTTGGGAAGATTTCTGTTCCCGCGCCAGCGTCGTTCTGGAATGATTTGGGAGACAGCTCCTACAAAGAGGCAATCAGCGAGTGGAGGTCACATGACTATGAAGCTCTTGATTGATACTAACGTTTTGCTGGACGTCTTTTTGTGTAGGGAACAGTTTGTTGCTGATGCAAAAAAGCTTTTCATAATGAAGCAGTTCAAGGACGCTGAGCTATGGATTGCGGCTCAGTCATACACAGATCTCTACTATGTGGGCGCTAAGGCTCACGGCTCTGCTCGCATGCAAGAAATTCTAAAAGAGGTATTTCCGCTGCTCAACGTATGCTCTATTGATGGTGCAGACATTTCGTATGCGCTTGATGAGCAATGGGAAGATTTTGAAGACTGTCTTATTTGGCGTGCAGCAAAAAAGATAAAGGCAGATTATATCGTCACAAGAAACACGGCAGATTTTACCCGCTCGGATATACCAGCGCTTACACCTGCTATGTTTTTCTCGACAATGGAAGCCGAGCAAAATCTGGTTTATGAAGAGGCGGAATTTTAGAAGCAATAAGGCGTGGAGCAGGGCTGCGAAAAAGCTCAGTACAACGCGATAAGAAAATCTACTACAAACACACTTAGATATGTATTAAAAGTCGTGCTTGGGGGTATATAGAATCCGATGAAGATTCAGTCCCCGGCACGATTATTGTTTGGGGTAGGAGGGTGATTTTATGAGACTAGATAAATGGGCCGTAACCGCCCAGGAAGCACTGCAGGCAGCTCTTGGTATTGCTGGCGATGTAGAGGCTTCCGAGGTTGCACCAACACACCTGCTCAAGGCGCTGCTGGACAGCAACGAGCGTAACCTGCGTTCTATCTTGGAGAAGATTGGTGCAGATCCTGACACCATTGCTACGCAGGTAGATCAGGCAATTTCCAAGGCTCCAAAAGTAAGTGGAGCACAGATTGGCATTGGCAATGACCTTCTCAAGGTTATCAACGAGGCAGAGAAGCTTGCCACTAAGCTGGGTGATTCCTACGTTACCTCCGAGCATCTGCTCACTGCGCTGGCAAACGACAACACTGATGCAGGTAGGATTCTTCGCGACGCCGGTGTTACTGCTAAGCGCGTGGAAGAGGTCTACAACGAGCTTCGTGGCGATGAGCGCGTAACTTCTCAGGATGCAAAGCCGCAGTTTGAGGCCTTGGAGCAGTACGGTCGCAACGTGACCGACCTTGCTCGCCAAGGAAAGCTCGATCCAGTTATTGGCCGCGTCGAAGAGATTCGCCGTACCATTCAGGTTCTGAGCCGCCGCACCAAGAACAATCCTGTTCTTATCGGCGAGCCTGGTGTTGGTAAGACCGCAATCGTAGAAGGCCTGGCAGAGCGCATTGTTTCTGGCGACGTTCCAAGTACCCTGCGCGACAAAGAGCTTGTTGAGCTTGACATGTCTGCCCTGGTAGCAGGCGCAAAGTATCGCGGTGAGTTTGAGGACCGCTTGAAGAGCGTGGTAAAAGAGGTGGCCAAGTCTAACGGCCAGATTATCCTCTTCATCGACGAGCTTCACACCATCGTAGGCGCTGGCGCTTCCGAGGGATCCATGGACGCTGGTAACATCTTGAAGCCAGCGCTTGCCCGTGGCGAGCTTCGCGCAATTGGTGCCACTACGCTGGATGAATACCGCAAGTACATCGAGAAGGACGCTGCTCTTGCACGTCGTTTCCAGACCGTACTTGTTTCTGAGCCTACTGTTGAAGACACCATTTCTATTCTGCGTGGCCTTAAGGAGAAGTACGAGCAGCACCACCGCGTCCGTATTACGGACTCAGCCCTGGTTGCGGCAGCAGATCTCTCTAACCGCTACATTTCTGAGCGATTCTTGCCAGATAAGGCAATTGACTTGGTAGATGAGGCGGCATCAAGGCTTCGTATGGAGCTGGATTCTATGCCAGCAGAGATTGATGCGGTTGATCGTCAGCTCACTCAGATGCAGATTGAGGAGCAGGCGCTGATGAAGGAGGAGGACGCTGCTTCCAAAGAGCGCCTGGAAAACCTCCGTGCAGAGATTGCTACGACACAGGAAAAGCTTGATAGCATGAAGGCCAACTGGCAGAACGAGCGTGGCGCAATTGATCTGGTACAGGACTTGAAGTCCCAGATTGAGGACGCAAAGGTGCAGATGGAGCGCGTGACCCGTGAGGGTGATTTGGCGCAGGCATCTGAGCTTCGTTATAGCACCATTCCAGAGCTTGAGCGCAAATACGATGAGGCAGAAAAGGCCCTTCTCGCCAAGCAGGAAGACGGCGGAATCCTCAAGGAAGAGGTCACCACGGACGAGATTGCCGAGGTAGTTTCTTCGTGGACCGGCGTGCCTGTGTCCAAGATGATGCAGGGCGAGATGGACAAGCTCAAGAACCTTGAGGACCAGCTTCACCTGCGCGTTATTGGTCAGGACGACGCTGTTTCCGCAGTTGCAGCAGCAGTCCGTCGTTCTCGCGCAGGTCTGGCAGATCCAAACAAGCCTCTGGGCAGCTTCTTCTTCCTGGGTCCAACCGGCGTGGGTAAGACCGAGCTGGCAAAGGCGCTGGCAGAGCTGCTATTTGACGACGAGCGTTCGCTGATTCGCATTGATATGTCTGAGTACATGGAGAAGTTCTCGGTCCAGCGTCTTATTGGCGCGCCTCCAGGATACGTAGGCTATGACGAGGGTGGCCAGCTCACCGAGGCAGTTCGTAGGCATCCATACTCCGTCATCTTGCTGGACGAGATGGAGAAGGCTCATCCTGACGTCTTCAACATCTTGCTGCAGGTTCTGGACGACGGCCGCCTGACCGACGGTCAAGGTAGGGTAGTGAGCTTCAAGAACACCATCATTATCATGACCAGTAACGTTGGCTCACAGTTCATTGCTGGTGCCGGCGCGGAAGGCTTCAACGATGAGTCTAGAAAGCAGGTCATGGAGGCGCTGCGCAGCTCCTTCCGTCCTGAGTTCTTGAACCGTATTGATGACGTGGTAATCTTCCAGCCTCTTGGCCTTGAAGACATTGAACGCATTGTGGACATTCAGCTCAAGGATGTTCGTAGCAGGCTTGCTAACGAGCGCATGACGCTGGAACTTTCTGAGGCTGCAAAGCAGTCGCTGGCTCTTGACGGTCTGGATCCTGTTTACGGCGCTCGTCCTCTGAAGCGACTGATTCAGCGTCGCGTCGTAGACCAGGTAGCAAACTTGATTATTGCAGGTGAGCTGCATGAGGGCGATACTGTTCTGGTTGATACTGACGAGAATGGCAACTTGGTTGCTCGCAAGAAGTAAGTGAGGCTGCGCATGTGTGACGAGGTAAACAGGGCCGAGAAACCCGAGCTGCAGGTCGCGGCACGCGAGGACGCTGCGACGGCTACACCGCAGGTTGCGGCTGCTGCGACGGCTAAACCACAGGTCACCGCGCAGCCAGCGGCGCACAAGGACACGGATTCCAAGAAAGCGCAGGTTGTTGACCCGGAGTTTGCTCGCGCGGAAAACGAGGACGATGATGGTTACGATCCGTACTCCGATCGTCGTCCCGTGAGCGAGCCGCTCTTTGAGCGCGACCCCTGGAGCTAGATCACCGGGTTTCTCGCCAGGTGGGTTTCTCGCTGGGTGCTTCTCGGCACACGCTAAGCTTTACGAACAAAGCCGCTGGTACATGACGTATCAGCGGCTTTTTGCGTGCGGCTTGGCGTTACGTTCATAATTGTGAGCCTGAAAAGT
>CAJZJP010000063.1:0-4526 GCA_916050095.1 uncultured Atopobium sp. | reverse complement strand
AAATATTAAAAAACCCCTTGTAAATAACGTGTTATGTGGCAAACTATTTTGCTGAAGTGCAAAAGGCACATTAAATTGAGTTTCGTATATGACGTACGAAAACGATGTTTGGAGGAACAATGGCTCTACCTACACTTACCGATGAGCAGCGCAAGGCAGCACTTGAGAAGGCAGCTCAGGCTCGTCACGCTCGCGCAGAGCTTCGCGAGAAGGTTAAGACTGGTAAGGTCTCCCTTAAAGAGGTCCTTGATTCTACCGATCCTATTGCTGAGCGTATGAAGGTTTCCGCTCTTATTGAGTCCCTTCCTGGCTATGGCAAGGCAAAGGCAGCAAAGATTATGGACGAGCTCGGAATTTCCGCAACTCGCCGCGTTAAGGGCCTTGGCGCTCGTCAGCGTGAGCAGCTCCTCGAGGCACTGACCAAGTAGTGGCTCGTTCAGCCAAACTTTTTGTAGTATCTGGACCGTCAGGTGTAGGAAAAGGAACGCTTGTCTCTCTGTTGAGGGACAAGCGCCCAAACCTAGGCCTGACGGTTTCGGCTACTACACGTTCTCCACGACCAGGAGAAGTCGATGGAGTTGCGTATCATTTTCTCTCCGATGAAGAATTTAAAAAGCGCGTTGATGCTGGTGAATTCCTTGAGTGGGCTCATGTTCATGGTCATTGCTATGGCACGCTCAAATCCGAGGTTGATCGCCTGATTTCTGCAGGTCAGTCTGTTGTTCTAGAGATTGACGTTCAGGGTGGACTTATGGTCCACAAACAATACCCCAACGCCATTCTCGTCTTTATTAAGCCACCTTCATTTGAAGAGCTTGAACAGCGTCTTAGAGGTCGCGGTACAGAAGACGAGAAGACCATTTCTACGAGACTTTCTAATGCGTCACGTGAAATGGAGTATGCAAACGACTATACTGTTTGCATTGTGAACGACAACCTTGAGACTGCTCTCAGCAAGCTCGAGGAAGTTTTTGATGACTATGAATCAGACGGAGGTCAGCTTTAATGTCTGTTATTAAGCCTGAGATTGACAGCCTGCTTCAGAAGACTGAGCAGAATCCATTCTTGCTTTGCTCTCTTGCTTCTAAGCGTGCTTGCGATATTAACAATATGCTTCACGGTCAGCACCTGCGTGTAACCGCTGTTCAGGATTTTGATGACATTACTACTGTTGCAAGTGGTAAAGATTCTGTCTCTATTGCTATGAAAGAGATTAACGACGGTACCCTTGGTTTTGTCAAAGAGTCTTTTGACGAGGCAATTAAGGGCGAGAACACCATCGTTTACTAAGAGTTATGACTGAAAGAGTATGTCTGGTTCACTACCACGAAATTGGTTTAAAGGGTAAGAACCGATCCACTTTTGAAAATCAGTTGGTAACAAATTTGCGACGAGCCCTCCGACACTTTCCAGTGGCGGGGGTTTCTCGCATTTCTGGCTACCTTCTTGTAGAAACCACTGATAAACAAGCAACTGAAGAGCTGCAACACGCCGTGGCCCAGGTTCCTGGTGTTGCTCGTGCTTCTTTGGCGTATCGCTGTGGCTTAGATGAGCAGGAGTTTTGTAACGCCGCCGTGAAGGCGCTGGGGGAGTCCGGTGACTTTACTACGTTTAAAGTGCATGCTCGCCGTTCCTCAACGGTCTATCCAAAGCATTCCATTGAGATTAACCAGCTTGTAGGCGCAGTACTTTGTGAGAACTTCCCTGATAAAAAAGTTCAGATGCATAATCCGGATATGACGGTCTATGTGCATGTTGTTCAGGGTAACGCATATGTTTATGCTGCATCTATTCACGGCGTTGGCGGTCTTCCTGTTGGCACCGCTGGCAAAGTAGTATCGCTTCTTTCAAGCGGTATTGATTCTCCTGTTGCAACATGGATGGTTGGTCGCAGAGGTGCTACGGTTATTCCAGTTCACTTCTCTGGCCGCCCTATGACTTCCGATACCAGCGAATATCTGTGTCAGGATATTATTGAGGCACTTGAGCCTGCTGGTCTTATTGGCAGAATGTATGTTGTGCCTTTTGGCGAGCATCAGCGTGAGATTTCTCTTGCTGTTCCACAGGCTCTTCGTGTCATTATGTATCGTCGCGTGATGTACATCATTGCGCAGAAGATTGCAGAGCTTGAGGGCGCTAAAGCGCTGGTAACTGGCGAGTCACTTGGCCAAGTTGCTTCTCAGACGCTGGATAACATTGCTGCTGTCAACGAGGCAGTTACCATACCTGTTTTGAGGCCTCTGATTGGCTCTGACAAGCAAGAAATCATCCGTCGCGCCCAAGATATCAATACGTTTGATATCTCAACGCAGACGGCTCCTGATTGCTGCACACTGTTTATGCCTCGCAGACCCGAGACTCACGCAAGAATGCGAGAAGTTCTTGAGGCATGGAATTCTTTTGATCATGAAGCCATGATTGATGACCTTATACAGCATATTGAGTACATTGACTTTAGTCAGTGTCCTTCATATAAGCCACCTAAAACACTTGCTGCTCGTCATAAAGAGCTTGCTCCTGCAGAGTTTATTACTGACTAGAATATTTCTGCAGTTCAAAGGCTTTGATGGCTTTGCATAGATGCATTTTTAGAATCCGTCCTGTGAAGGGACGGATTTTTTATTTGAGTGGATTGATAATCTTATTTAGGGTAATTTTGTTGATTACAGTTTGTTTTACTTATCTGCAAATTGTTTACAACTGTGTCAGATTACCAGCAGTTTTATGACAAGATCACTAGATAAATATTTAAAAGTCGTGTTTCTTATAAGCCTAATAGTTGAATATAAATCTGAGGTGATTGTATGGCTCAGATTTCAAATAACCGCACTCAAATTATTAATAAATTGATGAGAAGGTTTAACCTCTCTAAGCAGCAACTTTTAGCGGTTATTGCTGTGGTTATCCTAGGTATTGTTTCAGTAGTTGTATTTATTGGGATGATTAACGCTGGAACATCAGAGTCTTTTGACAGATTGCATAATCAGGCAAACTCTACACAGAGCGCGATTGTTGCGGAAAATCCACAGCACTCCCAAGAGGATAAGTCTACAGAGCAGCCAGGAGATGACCATAAGATTAAAGAGGCATCTCCTCAAATGATGGTTCATGTTGATGGGGCCGTTAAATCGCCTGGTTTGTATGCACTTCAGATGATAAATCCACGTGTAAACGACGCAATTCAAATAGCAGGTGGCTTGACTGAAGATGCCAACAGTCAAGGCATTAATCTAGCGTCTCCTGTTGAAGATGGTCAAAAAATTTATATTCCTCGAAAGGGAGAAGAGGCTCCGCCAGAGATTTCGCAGCCAGATCAAAATAAAGCCACGAGCAATAAGCAGACAGATAAGAAGAGTGATAAAAAGACAGTTGTAGATATTAATCGAGCAACCGTAGAAGAATTTACCAAGCTTAAAGGCGTTGGAGAAGGATTGGCTAAGCGAATTGTTGCAGACAGACAAAAGAATGGACCCTTTAAGACTACTGAAGATTTGATGCGCGTCTCTGGCATTGGTCAGAAAAAGTTTGATCAGCTTAAGGATAATATTCGTGTCTAAGACGATGGAGCAGCCGTCTCGTCCTTTTATTCCATATAGCCTTTGCACGCTGCTCTTTGTTTGTTTATGGCTTCATGTATTTATTGCAAGAAGCGCAACGCTCGATACAGTTCTGATTCATATTCTAGGAATCTGTGCGCTGGCTGCTTTGGGATTTTGGTATGTGCAGCATGCGCATACTAGCCTTATGACTGTTGGGGTAGCTTTACTCTTACTTGTAATTATCCTTATCAGGTCTTTCTTTATATACGACAGTCAAATGGCGTCAGTGAATCTTTTAGAGTCAACTTCCGTACATGATTTTGAACTCGTTGTATCAAGAGATTTAGTCTACAAAAATCATGCATGGACTGGTCAGGCGTCTGTCTTTTACCAAAGTGACTATATTGGATCTGTTGGCATACATGCCAAAGAACCATTCTTACGAGAAACACATCTGTGCTGCGAAGGGAGGTTTACTCGGTATAAAGATGAAGAGTTTTTAGAAGAACAATTTAAGAGAGGAGTACTTGGTTCAATTCAGATAACCAAGGTAAATTCCACATCTTATGATGAGGGAGTTATTGGAGAAGTTGCTCAATTTAGAGAAAGCTGCATTTCTCAACTTCAGCCAGAGGTGAGCTTTGGTCGAGCATTAGCTGCATGTGGTCTTTGTGCATATAGATCCAGCTTGTATAGCTTTAACATTCCTCGGATATTTATGCGCTGTGGTCTCATGCACCTTATAGCCATATCTAGTTGCCACATGGTAATTCTCTCTACCTTTATTGATGCTTTTCTTAAAAAGCTGACGCTAAAACCTCTTTTGAGAGGAGTATTAAATTTAATTCTACTCAGTAGTTACGCGCTTTTTTGTGGATTACCTGCATCTGCAATAAGGGCAATACTTCTTGTTGAACAAAAATACGTTATGCAATGTGTTGGCAGGAAACAACACACGCTATCAGCTGTTTCTACTCTGGCTCTACT
>CAJZJP010000062.1:0-4556 GCA_916050095.1 uncultured Atopobium sp. | reverse complement strand
TGGCAACTGAAAAAGAGCAGGTTCAGGAGTTTCTCTCCATTGTGGGAAAGTCGCTCCATCAGTATGTGGAGAGCATTGATTTTGATGCGCTTTCTGCAGCTAAAAAGCTTATTTTGGACGCAGAGGCAAAGGGCGGTCGTCTGCACGTAACCGGCATTGGTAAGCCAGGTCACGTCTCCGGTTATGCTGCATCGCTTTTCTCGTCAACCGGAACTCCAACCTACGAGCTTCACGGTACCGAGTGTGTCCACGGATCTGCTGGTCAGACTCATCCTGGTGACGCGGTCATTGCTATTTTCAACTCCGGCGAGACAGGCGAGCTCAAGGCTACCGTTGCCTGCCTTAAGAACGTTGGCGTGCACATTATTGCGCTGACTGGAAATCCTAACTCTTGGCTGGCAAACGAGGCAGAGGTTGCCCTTATTGCAGGTGTTGAGCAGGAGGGCGATTCTATGAACAAGCCTCCACGCGCCTCAATTCTTGCTGAGATTATGGAGCTCTAGTGCCTCTCTATCCTGCTCCAGAACGAGTATGGCCTTAATCCAGAGCAGTACGTTAAGTGGCATCCAGGCGGAGCTCTTGGCGCATCTATTCGCGAGGGTAAATAACCCCAGGTAAACACTGTAAAGCATACAGAGGAGTTTGAATGTCAACATTTAAGGGCGTTATTGTTCCTATGGTTACGCCGTTTAACCGCGATGAAGAGCAGTCTATCAACTACGAAGCCGCTGAGCAGCTTCTGGAAAAGCTCATCTCCGAGGGCGCAGACGGTATCTTTACGTTTGGTTCTAACGGTGAGTTCCACGTTTGTAACCCTGACGAGAAGATCAAGTTCTCCAAGTTTATTATCGAGAAAACCGCAGGTCGTCTTTCTGTTTACGTAGGAACCGGCGCATGCTCAACGAAAGAGGCTCTCTACATGAGCCGCGAAGCAGAGGCAATTGGCGCCGATGCGCTTTCCGTCATCAACCCTTACTTCCTGGGCATTTCTGATCAGCAGCTGGTTGAGTACTTCAAGACGGTTGCTGCAAGCGTCAAGATTCCTGTCCTTCTGTACAACATTCCTAAGGGAACCGGCAAAAACATCTCTAAAGAGGCTGTTGAGCAGCTGGTAACCATCGAGAATATCAAGGGTATTAAGGACAGCTCCGACAATATTGATAACCTCAAAGATTACCTGGATGCCGCAGCTGGTCACGACGTTGACGTGCTTGTAGGCTCTGACGGAAAGATTTCTGAGGCTCATACCCTTGGAGCTCAGGGCGCTATTGCAGGTACTGCAAATCTTATCACCAAGGTTGTTGTTGACCTTTGGAAGGCTCTTGAGGCAGGAAATGCAGAGGAAGCAGCTCGCCTGCAGGCAGAGATTGAGCCAATCCGCGACATCCTGCACCTTGGAAGCACACCTCAGACCCTCAAGCGCTCTCTTGAGCTTGCTGGATATCCTGTTGGCCCTGCTCGTTTCCCTGTCACAGAGGTTACAGAGGGTGTTGACGAGAAGATCTATGCAATGCTTGACCATTACGGAATTGCTCATAACTAAGTATCAAAACTACGGGTTTCTCGCCAGCTCAAGAGGGTAGAGCGAGATACGTTTACAAGGAGATGTTGTATATGAAGATGCAGAAAGCTGCTGTTTCTCAGGCACTGGTTGATACCTGTGCGTTTGCAGTTGTTCGCGTCCCAACGGTTGAGCGCGGTATTGAAATTGCTGAGGGTCTTGCTGAAGGCGGCGTTCACGCAATGGAGATCAGCTACACCCTGCCAAATGCAGGTGAGGTTATTGCTGCAATTAGAGAGCGTCTTGGCAAAAAGATGATTGTTGGCGCCGGTACCGTTATGGAGCCAACAACTGCTCGTCTTGCTATTATGGCTGGTGCACAGTTCATTGTTGCTAACTGCGGCTCTGATGAGGTTGCTCGTATGTGCAACCTGTACCAGATTCCTTATGCACCTGGTTGCACCACAATGGCTGAGGCAAACCACAGCCTTGAGATGGGCGCTGCCTTTATTAAGTGCTTCCCAATCTCTAACGTCTATGGCCCTGAGCTAGTTAACCTCTTTAAGACCCCAACTCCTTGGATGCCTTTGATGGCTTCTGGTGGTATTAACCTTGATAACCTTGCTGAGTGGCTTGAGTGCGGCGTTGACTGCTGCGGCATGGGAAGCCTGCTCACCAAGGGTTCAAAAGAGGAGATCGCAGCTAACGCAGCTAAGGTACGTGCCATCATTGATGAGACACGTGCAAAGATGCAGACTGCATAACGGGTGCAGAGCTAACTTGCAGGCAGCGTATAACTAACGCTCAGCAGCGTTTTTCTCGCGATTTTTAGACCGTCTCTTCTGAAAAGAAGAGGCGGTTTTTCTGTGGATGAACTGCGTGACGTATAACATACCTGCACTTTTGGTAAAATAAATTCTGTATCTGTCTCTTCGGAGTAAGAAAAGGAGCAACTGTGGCTAATCATTTTCGCACTGATGAGCAACAGGAGTCCTCGTTTGATGACCGTTTTGGGGTAATTTCTCAGGATGATCTGAACCAGCTTGACCAGCAAGACGTTGTAGCTGATCAAGTTGAAACTCAGGACTTTTCTGCTGATGTGCCAGTGGCCCAGGCTGCTGAACCTGTAACAACTGTATCTGATCCATTTGCTTCTGGAGCAGAAGCTGTACACGTGGTAACTGCTGAGCAGCAAAACAACCCTGAGCAGGCACCTCTTGATCGTGCAAAGTTTTTTGCAGATCTAGCTCAAGATGCACCTAAGGTAGAGCGTACTGGTACTCCAACCATTTCTTTCAAGAACGCTTCGCTTGTGTATCCATCGCAGCCAAACCGTCCAGCACTTGATAACATCAGCGCTGATATCTACCCAGGTGAGTTTGTCTTTGTAGTTGGACACTCTGGTTCCGGTAAGTCATCTCTCTTGCGTCTTATCACGCGTGAGCAGAAGGCAACTCACGGACAGGTTATTGTTGCTGGTCAGGACCTTACACGTATGCGTAACTCCAAGGTTCCTTATCTGCGTCGTCAGATTGGTACCGTCTTCCAGGACTTTAAGCTTCTGCCCGATAAGACCGTCTATGAGAATGTTTCCTTTGCACTTGAGTGCATTGGCAAGCCTCGTTCTGTTATTAAGGTGCAGGTTCCTGAGGTTCTGCGTCTGGTAGGCCTTGGACAGAAGATGGACGCTTACCCAGATCAGCTTTCTGGTGGTGAGCAGCAGCGTGTTTCTGTTGCTCGTGCAATGGTTAACCGCCCACCACTGCTTATCTGCGACGAGCCTACGGGTAACTTGGACCCAGCAATTTCTCTGGGCATCATGAAGCTTCTTGACCGCATTAACCGTGCGGGTACTACGGTTGTAATGGCAACACACGATCGCGAGATGGTTGACTCTATGCGCAAGCGCGTTATCGCACTTGAGGCCGGTCACATTGTCCGCGACCAGGAGAAGGGAGGCTATGGCTACTATGGGGCTCTCTAATTTTGGATACTCTCTGCGTGAGGCCGGAAGCCACTTTAGAAGGAACTGGTCTACCGCTCTTGGTGCAATCGTAACCATCTTCTTGTCTCTGTTCATCATCGGCCTGTTTATTCTTGGCTCCGCTCTTATCGAGAACATGGTAGGAAGTGTCGAGAATCGCGTTACTATCCAGGCATTTCTTTCTGATGATGCTGATCAGTCTGCAGTAACTGCATTCCAGCAAGAGGTTCAGGGCTGGGATACGGTTGAGTCCGTAACCTATAAGAGCAAAGATCAGGCTCTTGAGGAGTACCGCACAACCATGAGTTATCGCAATGCTTCTGATGCGGTTTCTGCTCTTGATGGCCAGAATCCTATTCCTGCATCTCTTGTGATTAAGCTCAAGGATCCTAAGGATGTCCAGGAAGTTGCTCAGCGCATTGCTTCTTCAACGTCTTTTGCAGCTATTGCGGATAACAAGAGCAATCCATCTGGTGATGTTCAGTATGGCCGTGAGACCGTTGAGCGTCTGTTTAGCGTAACAGCATACATTCGTATTGGCGCTATTGGCCTTGTTGGACTTCTGGTGTTTGTCGCCTTTGTCTTTATTAACAACACCATTCGCCTTGCTATTAACGCTCGTCGTCGTGAGATTGCAATCATGCGTCTGGTTGGTGCATCTAACGGCTTTATTCGCGGACCATTCCTTATGGAAGGCGTGCTTGAGGCACTTATCGGTGCTCTTCTCGCCATTGCCGTTCTGGTTGTTGGAGCCCACATGCTTCTTCCTGTTATGGCAGAGAGCATGACCTTCTTGACCTTTGCTATTCCAACAACGGTCATGCTGGGTATGAGTGGCCTTCTGCTGCTCCTTGGCCTGCTTCTGGGACTCTTTGGTTCCGCTATTGCTATGGGCCGTTATCTGAAGGCATAGCAACTAAGCAGCCTGGTACTTCAATTGTCAAAGCGAAGTATCAATTAAGAAAGTTTTTTGCCTTAAGATTGCAAGGTAAGACCTCGTGAAAACCGCTCACGGGGTCTTTTTGCGTTAAACGGTATTTACCAATTTGCAGGTAGAATGATATTTTTAAG
>CAJZJP010000061.1:0-4578 GCA_916050095.1 uncultured Atopobium sp. | reverse complement strand
GGAGCCATTACGCGTCACATAGAAGATTTTTTAAGAACTATTACTGAGATGTACTTCAGAGTGTACAAAGAGGAGAAGTAATGAACTTAGACACTTTGTCTCTTCAACAATTTAACCAACCTCTGTCTGAAATTACTGACAGGCAGGTTTTTGAATTACTTCTTCAAGTGGTTAAGAGTAAGTCGGAAGCTCTTCCGTTAAATAATGGTAAGAAGAGGCTCTATTACATCTCCGCAGAGTTTCTGATTGGCAAGCTGCTTTCAAATAACCTCATCAATCTGGGAATTTATAACGAGGTAAAAGCGCAGCTTTCTAAAGCAGGCCATTCGCTCGAAGACATCGAAGAGATTGAAGTTGAGCCTTCACTTGGTAACGGTGGTCTTGGTCGATTGGCAGCATGCTTTATCGACTCCATGTCAACACTTGGTCTGCCAGGTGATGGTGTAGGCCTTAAGTATCATTTTGGACTCTTTCATCAGCAGTTTTTAGATAGACAGCAAACTGCCGTTCCAGATGCTTGGCTTGCTGATGATAGGTGGCTTGAAGACGAGAAGACATCATTTACCGTGGAATTTAGAGATTTCTCGGTGACGTCTGAGCTCTATTCAATTGATGTTTTGGGATATGGCCGAACAAAGAAAAACAGACTTCGTTTGTTTGACCTGCAAAGTATCGACGAATCATTAGTTTCTGATGACGCTATTGATTTTGATAAGACTGCTTTAAAAAAGAATCTAACACTCTTTTTGTATCCCGACGATTCGGACGAAGACGGTCAGCTTCTTCGTGTGTATCAGCAATATTTTATGGTTTCAAATGCTGCGCAGCTGATTGTTAAAGAGGCGGTTGAGCGCGGCAGTAATGTTCATGACCTCGCTGACTATGTTGTGATTCAGATTAACGATACGCACCCCACAATGGTAATTCCAGAGCTTATTCGTATCTTGACTGAGAAATACGATATCTCGTTTGAAGAGTCTGTAGCCATTGTTTCTTCACTTGTCGCATATACAAATCATACAATTTTGGCAGAAGCTCTTGAAAAGTGGCCTCTTAAATTTATCGAGGAAGTATCTCCAAAGATTGCTTCAATTATCAAAAAACTTGACGAGCGTATCCGCAGTACCGTCGCTGATCCAAGTGTACAAGTCATCATTGATAAGAAAGTTCACATGGCTAACCTTGCCATTCATTACGGCTTTAGCATCAATGGCGTTGCAGCGCTTCATACTAAGATTTTGGAAGAGACAGAGCTCAAGTCATTCTTTGATTTGTACCCAGAGAAATTCTCTAACAAAACTAATGGAATCACTTTCCGTCGCTGGCTCATGGGTTGTAATCCCGAGCTTGCCGAGTATCTTGATGCGTTGATAGGAGATGATTGGAGAACAACCGCTCATCTCGAGGGGCTTTTAGAGTATCGCGATAACGAAGAAGTCCTCAATCAACTGCAGGAAATAAAGCAAGCAGCAAAAGATCGAATGGTCAAATTTTTGCTGGACACTCAAGATGCAAAAGTTAATGCCGACTCCATTATTGATGTCCAGGTGAAGCGTTTCCACGAATATAAGCGTCAGCAAATGCTATTGCTTTATTTGATTTGGAAATATTTTGATATTAAGTCTGGACACCTTCCAAAGCATCCTATTACTGTCATTTTTGGTGGTAAGGCTGCACCAGCATACGTGGCTGCTCAAGATATCATTCATGCAATTCTTGTTCTCTCGTCTTTGATTGCAAACGATGCAGATGTTTCACCATATCTTCAGGTGATAATGATCGAGAATTACAACGTTACTGCCGCTGAGCACGTTATTCCAGCAGCAGATATCTCTGAGCAGATTTCACTGGCTTCCAAGGAGGCTTCTGGAACTTCCAACATGAAGTTCATGCTTAACGGCGCTGTTACCGTTTGCACAGTTGATGGTGCAAATGTAGAAATTGCCGACTTGGTAGGCAAGGAGAATATCTACGCGTTTGGTGCTTCAAGTGATGAGGTTGTAAGCCTTTATGAGCACAAAGGTTACAAAGCAAAAGAGTTTTATAAGAAACCTCAGATTAAACCACTCGTTGATTTCTTAATTAGCCCAGAGTTTATTTCTCTTGGAAATGAGGAGCGCCTAGAGCGTCTCCACAAAAACTTGTGCTCAAAAGACTGGTTTATGACGCTGCTTGATTTGGAAGCATACATTTCAACAAAAGAGCACGTGTTCGATGATTATGAGGATAGGAGAGCGTGGCTCCAGAAGTCTCTTGTAAATATTGCTATGGCAGGAACGTTCTCATCTGATAGAACTATTGCCGAATATAACAATGAGATTTGGCACCTTACTCCTGATAAGTAGATGTAAGTAATACGGACCAGCAAACCGCCACTTAAGCCAGCGGTCTAATGTAGTTTTAACAAGCGGCCTTAACAAGTGGACTTAACAAGCGGCCTAGACCAGTAGTCTAGGCCGCTTGAATGTGTTCCTCTAGCGATTTAATGAACAAAAATATCATCTGTTTTGGTCTCATCTGCATAAATGACAAGAAATGAGCTATGGTATATACATAAATATTCACCCTTCACGAGGGAAGAAGGATGTATGAACAGCACTTCTGTTAGAAGCGTTAGAAGTACTCGATTTTCTCGCTTTACGGTTTTAGCAATTCTTATGCTATTTGTGGGTGCAATTTTGGCGTTTGCTCTGCCACACACAGCATTTGCTGCTGACCCAACAGTTTATTCCGAAGATGTGGACGGCGCTCCGCTTGACGGTACGCAGACCGTGGCAAATCCATTCCCTGATTTTATTTCAGATGCTGAAATTCAGGCAGAGATTACTGCTCAGGCTGCTAAACCGCGAGAGGACCGTACAGGTGTCATCGCGCGTTATTACTGGGTAAAGCCTGATGGAACTGTGCTCAAGCTGGACATGAATCCAACTAAATATTCTGTTGCGCAGATGATTGCCGAGGGCGGAGAAATTCGCGCTTATTATGTTCTTCTCGGCGATACAGATAACCTGCTCAACTTCCCACACAATGATCCAAATGGTTATGGCCTGCGTAAGGTGGCTGTTTCGGCACATGCTGCTGTTGATACGTACAAGCCAATGGATGCAACAGGTGCCCTTTCGGGTGGTGGTCCAAAGACTAATTTGATGTTTACCGTCAAGGTCAATGGCCAGTCTATTATGGGCGGCACTTCATATGAAGAGCCTGCTGCTGTATTTACTGCACCAGTCACAGCTCGTCAGTACATTGAGTTCTCCGCACCACTGAACATTTCTGATAGGTCTTATCAGCTTGGAATTCAGGGTGGCATTAAGAAATCTTGGGGAGGCACACATGCGTTTACTAAGCGATTCCCCGCGCGCGTAATTGATACAGCAACGGCCGTGTATCACTATGTCGACGATCTTGCATACAGGCAGCTTAACGGCCTTGGCCTTAGTGACCCTATTGCACAAAGAAATGCTGGTCTTCCTATTTATGGTAACGGCGCAGTAAGCGTTCTTGGTCTTGATGATCTTGCTGCTACGTATACAACTTCTGCAGCGTTTGAGGATCGTCAGGTGTCTGCTCGTTACAACACAAAGGGTCATGTCGTGTATATGCCTGAGTATGCTGGCGTTACTGCAGATGACTCTGTTGCTGGCGGTAATAAATTTGAGACCGATCCATCAACCAACATGTTGCTGACTACTGTTCGTAAGTCGGTTGACGAGATTAAGTCTGCGGGACCTGGTGATTCTTACGTCTATATCGCAAATGATATTGACGTTCCAGAGGGAACATCTCTTGCGATTGGTACGTATAACTCTGGTCCTCGCGATAATTCCGTTTTGGCTCCTGGCTTCAATGCGGACGGTTCTGTAAACCGTACTAGGCAGTATTACCTCACGTATCGTGCTGTTCCATCTCCTTTGAAGCTCGTGAAGACTGACTCTGACGATGCTTCCAAGCCTGTTGCTGGTGCAACCTATAGCCTATACAAGGCTGATGGCACACTGGTTAAAGAGGGGCTTACTACTGGTGCAGACGGTACCTTTACATCCGGAGATGTTCTTACAAAGACTGAGCTGACTACATTGGTTCAGAACACTGCGGCAACTGCAGATTTGCTGACTAAGGGTATCTATCAGGATGGAAATAAGTTCTATCTGACACCGGGCGATTATTATCTGGTTGAGACTGCATCTCCAGAGGGATACGAGCTCAATACAAATCAGATTCCATTTACCGTAGCTCCTGCAACATTCAATGCTGCAGATCAGACCATTGTTCCTGCGGAAGTTGCTACAGCTGATAAGCCAATAACTCCTACGCCAACCCCAACACCGGATCCTAATCCAGAGCCAAAGCCTAAGACTCCTAAGAAGAAGAGGTCTAACCTGCCAGATACTGGCGATGCAATGTCCATTGCAAGCGCACTTGCTGCTGCAGGTATTATTGCTTCCGGTCTTGCGTACTCTGTAAAGGCTCGCCGTTAGTTTTGGCGTATAGATTACAAGTGCAAAGAAGGCTGTGCTTCGCACAGCCTTCTTTTTTGCTGGTAAAGTAGAGCAGGGTAGATGCTTAGTTGGGCGTTGG
>CAJZJP010000060.1:0-4624 GCA_916050095.1 uncultured Atopobium sp. | reverse complement strand
TGAAAACTTAATAATTTCCTGTTAGTTCGTTATGAGTACGTTAACATAGTAAGGGTAATGCACTATGAGTGGTATCTCGGAGGTATCCGATGATTGATGTTCGACCTTTTGATAGTTTTGTTAACTCCCCTGCTGCGCTTACCTATACTATTCGCGGCGCTCATTCAGCAGTTAAATTGAGTAATTTTGGTGCAACCATTCTTGGCATTTCTGTACCAGATATCTATGGAACGCAAGCAGATGTCGTTCTTGGCTACGGCTTGTTTGACTTGTATTTAGATAACCCTGCCTGCTTTGGTGCCTCCATTGGACCTTCTGCTAATCGCGCAGATAAAGCAGAGATTCCGCTTAATGGAGTTGTCTATCACCTTCCTAAAAACAACGGTCCAGACAATCAAAATAACCTGCACACTGATTTAGTTGCTGGTATCCATAAGCGCATTTGGCAGGCAGAAATTGATGAAGCGCATAATACGGTAACCTTTAGCATTGACCTGGTAGATGGAGAATATGGACTGCCAGGAAACCGTCATATTACTGCAACCTATAAGCTTGTTGAAGAAGCCGCGCAGTCAACGCTAAATCTTACGTATACCTGCACAACCGATGCTGCAACATTTGTAAACATGACTAACCACGTATACTTCAACCTTAATGGTCATGATTCTGGAGATGTTTGCGGTCATAGTCTGACCATTCATGCAGATTCGTATCTGCCTCTACGAGAAGACTCGGTTTCCGCGGGAACGATTGACTCTGTTGCAGGAACTCCTTTTGATTTCCGCGCACCTAAGACCATTGGTAAAGATCTTGGTGTAGAAAACAAGCAGCTCAACATTGCTCGTGGCTATGATCACTGCTTTGCTATTAACAACTATGAAAACGGTCAGTTGCGCCCCGCCCTTCTCGCCACATCAGAAAGCGGACGCTCGCTTGAGATTCAAATTACCGCTCCAGGTGCTCATCTTTATACCGGCAACTGGCTTGATGAGGCACGTGCAAAAGACGGCGCTATTTACAAGCCTCAGGCTGGTTTTGCATTTGAGAGCGAGTTTTATCCAGATTGTGCTCACCATGCGGAGTGGCCTCAGCCTACCTGCACGCCTGAGCAGCCTTACAGCTCGCAAATTGTTTATCGATTCTTTTAAGGTACCTGTAGCTTCACAGCACTAAAGGGAAAGGAACACCATGGCTCACACGTTTGACGAGAAAACCACAGCTCAGCTCAATCGCGCAAAAGAGCACTTTGAGCAAATGTTTGGAAAAGCTGACCGCTATCTTGCGGTACACGCGCCTGGTCGCTCCGAGATTGCAGGAAACCACACAGACCACGAGGGCGGTCATGTCATCGCTGGTGCCCTGGATGTTGCTATTGATGCAATTTGCGCCCCTAACAACCTGGGCGTTATTCGTGTAGCCAGCGTGGGATATGATCCTTTTGAGGTTGACTACACAAATCTTGAGCCTACCGAAGCTGAGTATCTGAGCACTAAGGCTATTGTTCGCGGTATGGCAGCAAACCTGGTCAAACTTGGTTTTGAGCCATCCGGCTTTGACATGGCAGTAGTTAGCAATGTCCCTGGTGGTGGCGGACTTTCTTCCTCTGCTGCGTTTGAGGCTGCAGCCGGCCGTGCAATGGAAGCTCTCTGGGAAGGTGGCAGCGAGATTTCTGCTGTTAAACTTGCCCAAATGAGCCAGAACACAGAAAACGTTTACTTTGGTAAGCCGTGCGGTCTTATGGACCAGCTGGCTGTTTGCCTTGGCGGCCTTGCTTTCATGAACTTTGAAGACCCCGCAGAGCCCAAAGCAGAAAAGCTTGACCTCAACTTTGAGGATTACGGCTATGCGCTCTGCCTTGTTGACGTTGGTTGCGATCACGTTGCATTCACTGATGAGTATGCCGCTGTACCTGTTGAGATGCAGAAAGTTGCCGCGGCTTTTGGCAAGACTCGCCTCTCTGAGGTTCCCGTTGAAGACTTCCAAGCTCGCGTCAATGAGCTGCGAGAAGATCTTGGAGACCGCGCTCTTCTCCGCGCTATTCACTACTGGTACGAGAATGACCTGGTAGACAAGCGCTGGGCAGATCTTCAGAAATCTGATATTGAGTCCTTTATTGCACTCACCAACGCTTCTGGTGCAAGCTCCGGTATGTACTTGCAGAACGTTTCTACTTCTGGCTCGTATCAGCCGGCTATGCTTGCCCTTGGCTTGGCCGAGAGCATCTTAAAAGGTTCTGGTGCTGTTCGCATTCACGGCGGCGGTTTTGGCGGCTCTATCCAGTGCTTTGTTCCTCTCGCCCTTGTCGAGACCTTTATCGCACAAATGAACCAGTGGTTTGGCGAAGGCGCTTGCCGCCACTACGCCATCTCTGACCAGGGAGCTTGTGCACAATGGCTGTAGCAGATAACGAAAGCGCACTGTGCATTCAGCAGCTTGTTGCGTATGCATGCGAGCGCGGACTTATTCAAACTGAGGATCTGACCTGGTGTTATAACGCTCTGCTGGATATGCTCTCGTACGAAGGTCCAGCTCCCGTTAAGTCTTGGGAGAAGATTGACCTGACGGCGTTTAATCTTGATCAGACGCTGGCCGAGCTTGCTCGTCTAGCTGTTTCTCATGGACTTGTCGAGAACACCCAGAGTGGCGAGGACTCTTTTGCCATGCGTGTTATGGGCCTTCTGCTGCCAAAGCCTTCCGAGGTCGCACGCCATTTCAACGAGTTGTACGCTTCTGAGGGACCTCGCGCTGCAACTGACTGGTTCTACACACTCTGCTGTGATGCTGGCTACGTCAGAAGAAGCGCCATTGCCAGAAACATTACCTGGACTACGCCAACTACCTGGGGAGACCTTGAGATCACCATCAACCTCTCCAAGCCAGAAAAAGACCCTCGTGAGATTGCAGCAGCTAAAACAGCTCAAAACACTTCTGGCGAGAAGTACCCCGCATGCCAACTCTGCCTGGATAACGAGGGCTACTCCGGACGCGGCGCTTCGTCTGGCGCGGGTGCTCATCCTGCTAGGCAAAACCTGCGCATCATCCCCATTGAACTCAATCAGCATCGTTGGGGATTCCAGTACAGTCCATACGCGTACTTCAATGAGCATTGCATTGCTATGAACTCGGATCACATTCCTATGCACATTGATTACGAGGCGCTCGTCAATCTCTTTGACTTTGTGGATAGATTCCCCCACTACTTTATTGGCTCTAATGCCGACCTGCCTATTGTGGGTGGATCGATCCTCTCGCACGATCACTACCAGGGCGGATGTTACGAGTTCCCTATGATGCGCGCGGAAGTTGCGGAAGAGTTTGAACTCAGGCAGTTCCCCGAGGTAGCGGGCGCGATCCTCAAGTGGCCGCTCTCTGTTCTCCGCCTCTCCTCCACCAGTCGAGAAGAAGCACTCAAAGCTGCAGAGTTTATCATCACTGCATGGCGCTCCTATACCGACGAATCCGTCTCTGTTTATGCGGAAACTGACGGCGAGCCCCACAACACGGTTACCCCTGTTGTCCGCAAGCTTGAAAATGAGACTTACGAGGTCTTTCTTGCGCTGCGCTGCAACGTTATCAGCGAAAAGCATCCGCTTGGCATCTTCCATCCACATGCTGAGTATCACCACATCAAGAAAGAAAATATCGGACTCATCGAGGTCATGGGCCTTGCCGTGCTTCCGCCTCGTCTTGTGCCAGAGCTCAACAAAGTTCAGTCTGTTATGGAGCAGTGCCTGGCAAATGGCAAGAAAGCTAACGCAGTCTATGGACAGCTGACTACGGACTCCACCACCATTTCTCACGCCGATTGGGCGCGCCAGATTTACGCCAAGCTTCTTGAGCAGGGCGACGGTTCTAGCAAGGATGCTGCTTCAAAGAAGGGCAGCTCTTCCCTCTCGTCCGAGCAGCTTAAGAAGTACATCTACGACGAAGTCGGGATTGTCTTCTCGCACGTTTTAGAGGACGCCGGCGTATTCAAGTGGGACGAAGAAGGACGAGCAGCACAGCATCGCTTCCTCGAGTCTCTGTAGCTGCTGCCGTCCACAGGTTCGCGCGCAGCTCACGATGCTTCACGAGCAAAAACGTCTGCGATACACGTAGTTCCACGAGCTTCAACGTACTATACAATCGCAAAATCACCCAGCAAGAGGGCCGAGAAAATCGGCTCTCTTGTTTTTTACCGCCAAATCATCAGCCACGACAGTTAAACAACGCGCAAGCACAGCAAAGTCAGATATTCTGTTGGATGTGGGGTATGATTTGACCCTTCTAACACACCTATGTCGGATAATCTGTCGCAGATGGCTCTACTCAATGCCCTGCCACACCTACGTCAGATAATCTGCATGTATCGAGAAGCCCGACCACAGTAAAGTCAGATAATCTGTCGATAGTTAACATATTTTTTGACATTGGTGTGTTATTTCTCTCTGAAACTGCAGAATATCAGCCATAGGTGTGCTCTCAGGGACAAAAATTGCAGATTATCCGACTTAGGTGTGTTGCGAAAATTCTAAACAGACATATGTCTAAATTGATACAGTGTTTTACCAGCTGCTTTGTAAATTTCCCGTAAAGTCACTTTTCCTTAACATGCAAGCGCTGTCTTTCGCCAAAAAAAAGAGGC
>CAJZJP010000059.1:0-4645 GCA_916050095.1 uncultured Atopobium sp. | reverse complement strand
TCTGGTCCATTCCCAACAGAGCTCTTTGACGAGACAGGCGATCTTCTCGGCGAAGTTGGCCATGAGTACGGCGTTACTACTGGCCGTAAGCGCCGTTGCGGTTGGTATGACGCAGTAGTTGTTAACTACGCGGCTCGCATCAATGGCCTCACTGACCTGGCAATTACCAAGCTTGACGTTCTTGGCTGCCTGGACGAGATTAAGGTATGCGTTGCTTATGAGTGCGACGGCAAGATTTACAAGACCGTCCCAGAGCACCAGAGCGTCTTCTATCACGCAAAGCCTGTGTACGAGACTCTTCCTGGTTGGAAGTGCGACATCTCTAACGTTCGCAACTTCTACCAGCTACCTCGTGAGGCTAAGGACTACATTGACTTCCTGGAGCAACTTGCTGGTGTACGCGTTTCTATCATCACCGTTGGTCCAGATCGCGAGCAGACAATCGACCGCTACTGGAGGTAACCCGTGGCGTCTTCGGACTGCTCAACTTTTGCAATAGTTTGCGATAACCCCTGTGGGCTTGAAGCTTCCCAGCTTGAAGCCCTGGGGGTTTCTGTAATACCTGGAGCTCTGAGTTCAGATGCTGATCAGGTAGGCGAGTTTTACCGAGGCATCTTTGAGTCAGGCGCTCAAAAGATCCTCTCGCTTCATGTGTATGCAGATTTCTCTGACTCACTTCTTACGGCAAAAAAGGCTTGTCAGAACAATCCTGATATCTCAAGCTCAATTTGCCTGGTAGATAGTGGAAATATGCCCACTGCTATGGGCATCATGCTTGAGCGCTTAAGTGTGGCAAGAAAGTCTGGAGCTTCATTTGAAGCTGCTTGCGCGTATGCACACGAACTTGCCGAGGTAGTTGCCACAATGTACATTGCAATGAACAAGGTTGTCCTTCATAAAAGCAAGGACAAACGCCCCAGGCTTTCGTTGCGACTTCGACTTGAGCGTTTGCATAGGCGCATCTCAAACGATATGTATTTGTATCGTTTGGTTGGCGGAAAATGTACAGAAGTCGCCCGTTCATCTGATTTTACCGATCTAGCAGCAAGAATTTCTCGCCTTATGAGCGCTTGTTTTGTAAAGCGCGGCGAGCTCAAGTATGTAGTGATTTCAAGTGGCGAGAAACGCATAGAAAAGCATCTCAAAAAGCCGCTTAAAACCAATGAATATGATGCAGAATGTATTGCAGAAAGACTTGCTTCCCCTGAGTTTAGAAAACATCTTGGAGAAGGCGCTGTTGGCGTTGCTTGTATCCCAAAGGCGTTGTATCAGAAGGCTGGAGTACTTATGAATGACACCGTTGATATTTTGTTGCTCGGAGCAGGTGGTCGTGAGCACGCTCTCTTAACTAAGCTGCAGGAGTCGCCTCGCGCAGGAAAAATTTACGTTGCTCCAGGTAATGGTGGCATGGCTGCCCAGGCAGAGATTGCTCCTATTGATCAAAATAACCCTGACGAGGTTGTTTCTTTTGCTAAGGAAAAGGGCATTAACCTGGTAGTTATTGGCCCCGAAGCACCTCTTGTTGTGGGCGTTGCAGATGCCGTCCGTCAGGCTGGTATTGCATGCTTTGGCCCTAACCAGAATGCAGCCCAGATGGAGGGCTCAAAAGCGTTTGCCAAGGGCGTTATGGAGCGAGCAAACGTTCCAACTGCTGCATGGAAGTCTTTCACAGACCAGGCGTCTTGCGAGGCGTATGTTCGCCACATCGGCGCACCTGTTGTTGTTAAGGCAGACGGTCTTGCTGCAGGTAAAGGTGTTATTGTTGCAACTGAGCTTGAGCAGGCCCTTGAAGGTGTTCGCGAATGTTTCTCTGGTCACTTTGGCGATGCAGGAGCAACCGTTGTTGTTGAGGAGTTCCTTGAGGGGCCAGAGTGCTCGCTACTTGCGTTGACTGACGGAACGTACGTTGTTCCGCTGGCAACAGCCCAGGATCACAAGCGTGCTTACGACGACGATAAGGGACCTAACACCGGTGGAATGGGCGTCTATTCTCCTGTTCCTTTTGTGACTGATGAAGAACTTTCCCAGATGATTGCCATTGAGCAGCGCGTTGTTGACCAGCTCAAAAAAGAGGGTATCAACTATTCTGGCTGCCTTTACGGCGGATTTATGCTGACCAAAGACGGCCCTAAGGTTCTTGAATTTAACGCTCGCTTTGGCGATCCAGAAACTCAGGTTGTACTGCCTCGCCTCCAGGGCGATTTGGTTTCAATTTTGATGGCTTGCGACAACGGTACCCTCCGTCATCAGCAGGTTTCCTGGTCTGATACAGTGGCTGTTTCTGTTGTTCTGGCAAGCGCCGGATATCCTGGCTCTTACGAGAAGGGCAAGGAGATTACCGGTATTGAGGCTGCTCAGCAGCTTGAGGGGGTTTCTGTCTACCATGCAGGAACTGCTCAGACCGAGGACGGAAAGATTGTCACAGCAGGCGGCCGCGTGCTCAACGTCACTGCGCTTGCACCAACCTTTGAGGAAGCTCGCGCTCGTGCATATGAGGCCTGCGACCTTATTAACTTTGAAGGCAAGCAGCTCAGGCACGATATTGGACTTAAGGCTCTTCAAGGTCGGCCAGAAAAATAGTTAGGTTAGCGCTTATGGCAAATCAAAATGACGAGAAAACCAACGTACAGGATGGTGCTTGGACCAGCGATCAAAGCAGTTCTCAGTTTAGTGATGTGTTTGATGATATGCAGTCTGCTGAGCCAAAGCTTCTTGATGCTGACATGCAGGTAACTCCAGAGGTGTTTGATTCTGCTCGCAATGATTTGCACTCGGCAGTTGATTCGCTTACCTACGACGGTGAGCGTGTTGCTGTGGGCGATGCTGCCTACCATCATTCTGGGGAGCCACAAAAGCGCAGCTTTGTTGCAGGTACAGAGGATGCGCGTGATGCCTCTCTAGAAGAGAAGCCACTTTCTGAAGATACCGTTTGGGTTGGTCGCATTTTTGACGTGAATCGTCTGCGTGTCTCTCTTCCTGATGGACGCACTGCTCTTCGTGATGTTGTGCGTCATCCCGGTGCTGTAGCTATTGTTGCATTGACTGATGAGGGTAGAATTTGCCTGGTTCGTCAGTACCGAACTGCGCTTGGTCGCGTAACAGTTGAGCTACCTGCAGGAAAACTTGATCCAGGCGAGGATCCTCTTGATTGCGCTCACCGTGAGTTGCTGGAAGAAACCGGAATGAAGGCGGGAAAGATGGCTTTTCTCACCACTACCGCCACTTCCGACGGATTTACCGACGAGCTTATTCACCTTTATATGGCAACTGAGTTGACCTTTGAGGGATCAGACCCAGATGCCGACGAATTTATTAACGTGGATCTTGTTCCACTATCTGAGCTGGTAGACGCTGTTCTCGATGGCAAAATCGAGGACGCAAAGACTATCATTGGAGCTCTTATCTGCGATTCAATTTCACACCGATTGCCTATGGAGTAATTACGCATGCTTGATCGTTCTTCTCGCCCTGTACCTGGTAACAACGCCCCTGGCAAACATCGAAAATCGCTGTTTGCCAGTTTTCTTTCTTATTACGCTCCACAAAAGCATCTGTTCATTCTGGACACTATCTGCGCCATCATTTTGGCTTGCATCGAGCTGGCATTCCCTCAAATTCTGCGAGCGCTCACAAAGGGGCTGTTTACGCAGGGTAAAGATGCCATCCTTGGCAGCCTGGTATTTATTGCCGTCGGCCTTGTCGTGATGTATTTTGTCCACTTTCTGTGCCGCTACTTTGTTATTAGTTGGGGACACATCATGGGCGCCCGCATGGAAAGTAAGATGCGAGAAGATCTGTTTGACGCGTACGAGCGCATGAGTTTCTCGTATTATGATCGCCACAAGACGGGCGACCTGATGAGTCGCCTGGTATCTGACTTGTTCGACATTTCTGAGACGGCGCACCACGGTCCCGAGTATCTGATTATTGGCTTGCTTGAGATTGCTGGCTCTTTTGTTATTCTGACGTTTATCAATGTGCCTCTTACGCTGGTGCTTGCTGGAATTGCTGCTGCGTTAGTGGTGTTCAATTTCTTTGCCAACATGCACATGCGCGGTATTTTTAAAGAGAATCGCATGCGTATTTCCGACGTGAATACCCAGCTAGAGGACTCGCTTTCTGGTATTCGCGTGGTTAAGGGTTTTGCGGCAGAAGATCACGAGCGCAAGAAATTTAGGGCAAGCAACTCCGCATATTTAGACTCCAAAGCCAATATTTACCACGCAATGGGCAGATATCAGGCTGCTATTTCTGGCATGATGGGCGTTTTGAACACTGTCGTGTTGGTTTTGGGTGGTTGGATGATTGCTCAGGGTCAGATGCAAGCCATTGACCTGGCAACTTATGCGCTCTACATCTCGCTGTTCACCACGCCAATCATGAACATTTTGAACTTTACTGAGACGTTCCAGAAGGGCCTTGCGGGCTTTAAGCGTTTCTCGGAAATTCTTGAGACTCAGCCAGATATTCAAGATGCGCCTGATGCTCACGACATTCAGATTACTGCTGGCGATATCATCTACCAGGACGTTCATTTCTCTTACAACAACGCCGAAGACGTTATCGACGGCTTGAACCTTCATATTGAGAGCGGAAAAACCGTTGCGCTGGTTGGACCTTCAGGTGGAGGCAAGTCCACTACCTG
>CAJZJP010000058.1:0-4707 GCA_916050095.1 uncultured Atopobium sp. | reverse complement strand
CTTGAGAAATAACATCAGGAAGCCTTTGAATTCTTGCTGCGGTAGGTAAATCTTCTGCTGGAGATGACTCACAAATTTGCTCAACAGCCATAAACTTGTGAAAGTTTCTAAGTGCCGCAGTGTGGCGCTCAACCGAAGCTGGAGCCATACCTAAATCTCTAAGAGAGCCTATGTACTCTTCAACATCGGAGCGAGTCACCTGGTTGGGCAAAGTAATCTTTTTGCCATTCAGCCAAAGCAAATAACCCTCTAAATCTCTGGTATAGGCATCAAGCGTATTTACAGAAAGACCTCGCTCAACAGCAACGTACGCTAAAAATTCTGTACGCGCCTGAGCGAGGTCCATAAGTATTCTTCCCTAGTAAAAATTCTGCTTAGAGAGACTGGTTTACATCATGACGGTCAACACCCTCATGATGAGCGATTGCTGCACGTGCAAACTCACGGAACAAAGGTGCAGGATGAGTTGGACGGCTCTTGAACTCTGGGTGTGCCTGACTTGCAACAAACCAAGGGTGAACAGACTCTGGAAGCTCAATCATCTCTACAAGGCGATCGTCTGGAGAAACACCAGAAACTACCAGACCAGCCTCAACAAGCTGATTACGGAATACGTTGCTTACCTCATAGCGGTGACGATGACGCTCGTAAACCAAATTGTTGCCATATGCCTCGTGTGCAAGAGTTCCCTCAACAACCTTGCAAGGATAAGAACCAAGGCGCATAGTGCCGCCCTTGTCAGTAATATCCTCCTGATCAGGCATAAGATCAATGACAGGGTATGGAGTATCTGGACCAAACTCTGCTGAATTTGCACCCTCCATGCCGCAGACGTCACGAGCAAACTCAGTAACAGCCATCTGCATACCAAGGCAAACACCAAGGTAAGGAATCTTGAGCTCACGAGCACGACGAATAGCAACCATCTTGCCCTCTACGCCGCGAAGACCAAAGCCGCCAGGAACCAAAATGCCGTCCGCACCAGCAAGCTCCTGCTCTACGTCTTCTTCTGTCAGCTCTTCACCATTTACCAGGCGGATATCAACGTGCCTGCCATAGAAAATACCAGAGTGGTGAAGTGCCTCAATAACAGAAAGGTAGGCATCAGGCAGCTGCGTATACTTGCCAACAACATAAATTCTTGTTGCGTCTTCAAGCGCATTTGCCTTATGCATAGCGGTAGTAAATGCTTCCCAGCTGCCAAGATCGCTTGGACGAACTTCAAGACCAAGACGCTCAAGCACCTTCTTGTCAAACCCCTGTGCTGCCAGGTGCGCTGGAACGTCGTAAATTGAAGGCAAATCATTGTTTTCAAAAACGCAATCTGCATCAACGTCGCAGAAATTAGCGATTTTCTCGCGAATAGATTCATCCACAGAATGGCTAGAACGGCACACGATAAAGTCTGGCTGAATACCAAGGGAGCGAAGCTCTTTTACGGAGTGCTGTGTAGGCTTAGTCTTGACCTCATGAGCAGCAGCAATATAAGGAACAAGGCTCACGTGAATAATAGCAACGTTGCTTGCGCCACGCTCTTTTCTAAACTGGCGAATTGCCTCAACAAAAGGCTGAGACTCAATATCACCAATAGTGCCACCAAGCTCTGTGATGACTACATCAGCATTAGTAACCTCTTCAATGCGAGCAAAACGAGCCTTAATTGCATCAGTTACATGAGGAATTACCTGAACTGTACCGCCAAGGAAGTCTCCAGCGCGCTCACGCTGAATCAAAGACTGATAAATGAGGCCAGTGGTGAAGTTAGACTCCCTGGTAAGATTCTCGTCAATAAAGCGCTCATAATGACCAAGGTCAAGGTCAGTCTCTTTACCGTCCTCAGTGACAAAAACCTCACCATGCTGGAAAGGACTCATAGTGCCTGGGTCAACATTGAGATATGGGTCAGCTTTTTGCATCATGACCTTATAGCCACGAGCTTTAAGAAGTCGGCCGAGAGATGCAGCAGTGATTCCTTTTCCAAGAGAGGAAACAACGCCACCTGTTACAAATATGTGCTTGGTCATGGATTACTCCCGTAGGTAAGATTAGCCAATTACATTTCTACGGGTCTTTATATTATTCCGCTTTAAGGCCCATAGTGCCGAGAAATTTAATCTCCAAACAAATACATTGTTATGTCCATATAGTTCTGAAAAATCTAGCGGACTTCTGACAGCAGCTCATGCGCGTGAGCCAAAGAAGCCTCAGTTATAGAGCCTGAAAGCATGCGTGCAATCTCTTCTTCTCTCTGAGTACCAGAAACCTCTGTAAGAGAAGTTATAGGGAGCGCGTTATGTTCTTCTGTCTTTGAGACTACATACTGTTTAGAGGCCATAACAGCAACCTGTGGCAAGTGAGTCACCACAATCACCTGATGTGTTTTAGCAAGCTGCGCTAAAACCTCTGCAAGAGCAACGGCAGTAGCTCCACCAACGCCAGCGTCAACCTCATCAAATACAAGCGTATCGCAGACGTCAGACTCTCCTAGAACCACTTTACATGCAAGCATGACGCGAGAAACCTCACCACCAGAGGCAATCTTTCTAAGCGGACGAGCAGTCATCTGAGCTGAAGGCTTATACATAAGCTCAATCTTTGTAGAGCCAACTTTATTCCACTGCTCAAAAGGAAGATCTTCAAAGTTCAATTCAATCTGAGCTGAACCCATCTGCAGATGACTCATTTGCTTAGTAACAGCATCACAAAGTTTTGGAGCTGCAGCAACACGAACCTTTTTAAGTGCCTGAGCCTTTACGGTAAGAGTTTCTTTTGCTTTATCTACTTCTGTCTGTGCCTCACGGACAAGCTTTTTTGTGTCTCTTGTAACTTCAAGAAGATTTTGAGCTGCCTGGTATTTCTTAAATACATCTTTCATGCCAGGACCGTACGTTCTCATAAGACCCTGAAGACGAGCCATACGACTTTGCATCTCTTCAAGTGCTTCTTCATCAAAATCGAGAGATCCAACATAGCTTCTGAGCTCTGAAGAAACATCCTCAATCTCTATAAGTGCGCTTGAAAGAGACTCTGCATAATTACCTAACGTAGCATCAAACGTTGCAGCACTCTGAAGCATCTGAACTGCATCAGAGAGAGAATCAATAACGCCCTCATCACCTGAGAGTAACTCGTGTGTTCCTCCTGCAGCTTGAAGGAGAGCTTCTGCGTGTTCAAACCGAGGAAGTTGCTCTTCTAGATCTTCTAGCTCTCCTTCTTTAGGAGAGACCTCATCAATTCTTTGAACAAGAAATGCCGCTTCATCAATCTTTGCATTGCTAGACTGGCTTACTTCAATAACTCGTTGAAGTTCAGCGACTGCAGCATGGTAAGCATGAAGAGCGTCTACATACTCTGTCTGACAAGATTGAATATCTGATCCAATCCATGCGTCCAACATGCTGACATGGTTCTTTACGTCAAGCAGCCTTTGATGCTCATGCTGACCACACAGATCAATTGATGTTCCAATACCTCCGGCCAGTTCTTTAACTGATGCCATGTGGCCATCAATCTCTACTCTGCCTCTGCCATCAGCAGAGACTTTTCTAGAGACTACAATTCCCTCTTGATCTTCTGGCGAGGTAAAAAAGCGTGCCTCAACCCTAAGAGCGTCTGTTCCTTCTCTTACTGCAGAAGCATCCGCACGCTCTCCTACTAAGAGCTTAATGGAAGATAAAAGAGCGGTTTTACCAGCACCTGTCTCTCCTGTTAAAACAGTTAAACCTGAGGCGGGTGCAAGAGAAGCGTCTTCAATAAGTGCAACATTTTGCACGCGAAGTTCATCAAGCATATATGACCTGCTTACTGACCAGTTTTACCGTAAAATACACGAGAAACTGAACGATAGAAACTATCAGCACTTCTATCAAGCAGAATGATATCTCCTGGTCCACGGCTAATACGAGCTTTGGTAGCCACACCCTCTTCTGGATGCTTAATGTTTTGCCCATCAGAGAAGAAGTGACATGTCGCCGGCCTATCTTTTGACATGGTAATTTCAACCACATCAGAAGGAGAGGTAAGGAATGCACGAGCCAAAATAGTATGTGGTGCGATTGGCACGCAAACCATTCCCGAGAACTCTGGTGTAACAATAGGGCCACCAGCAGCAAGAGCATAGCCGGTGGATCCAGTTGCTGTACTAACAACAAAACCATCACCGCGAAGCTTATCAATATGGTTGCCTGATACAGAAACTGTAAACTCAACCATATCGCCTGCTCCACCTCTGGAAACTGCAAAATCATTGAGCGAGAAGGTCTTCTCGACGTAAGTTTCTCCAGATGGAAGCTCATACTCTGTTTCTATTGCAAGTGTTGCTCTTCTAGATACGTGAAGCTCTCCAGCAAGAGCATCAGCTACCATCTCAATCATTTGATGAGGAGTTGCACTAGTTAAAAAGCCAAGGTGACCATAAGAAATACCCAAGATAGGAATTTCTGAATACTCAACAATTTTGGCAGCCCTCAGAAGCGTTCCGTCTCCACCAAGAGAAATAACAAGCTGGCAATCAGAACAGTCTATAACTTTATCTGGGAACAGCTTTTTATCGTGTGCCCACTGGACATCACATCCCTGCTCAAAAAGCCATTCTTCAAGTTCACGTGCACCAGAAACAGCAACTTCTCTTGAATAATTTGGAACAAGAAGCACCTTCACGCAAACCACTCTCCCGATTTTGCTTGATTGCACAACTGAAACAGTTAA
>CAJZJP010000057.1:0-4726 GCA_916050095.1 uncultured Atopobium sp. | reverse complement strand
TCGTCGTAGATGTGATATGCGTGCATCATATTACGAGCAACACGCCAGTAGTGATCAACGCGACTTGTTAAGACCTTCTCGTTAACTGATTGATCATCTCGACCAATGAAATAACGATACAGGTCAACGTCAACGTAGTAGATAGTTTTTACCTTAGGGAATGGAACGTAGGCGTAGACGTTGTCTACATAGAAAGTGTGCTCAGGCATCTGAATGTTTGCAGAGCGCAGAACTTCAACGCGGTACGTAATTGCATGCATCAGAAGGTACTGAGATAGCTTGAAGCGACCAATCTCGTCCCAGCCGATAATCTTGTTGGTAGGAACAGCGTCGCGATAATCCACGAAGTTTTGGGTGTTATCCTCAACGTGCTCGTAGACGTAGTTGGAGAGAACCAGGTCAACAGGATTATCAGAGGCAATAAAGGTACGAAGCTGCTGAAGGAAGGTCTTCAAAGCGTCCCCGTCTACCCAGTCATCTGAGTCAATGTTTTTGAAGTACACACCATCAGCATGAGAAACAGCCTTCATAACAGCAATGCCGTGACCGCCGTTTTCTTGATGAACTGCTTTGATGATGTTTGGAAAACGCTCCTGCCATGCATCAGCCTTAGCGGCAGTATCGTCTTTTACAGAACCATCATCAACAATAACAATCTGCACGTCATCAGCGTAATCAGAGCCCTCAAGAATTGACTCAATGCAGTGATCCATGTACTCCGAAGAGTTATAGCATGGAATACCAAAAGTGATTGTCTTTTTCATGCAAGCTCCCTATGCCTGATGAGCAATAAGCTCGTCAGAAAGTTCCAAAGCAGAAGCAACAACGCCATCCATATCGTAGTAGCGATACTCAGCAAGACGACCAACTGCGTGGAAGTTCAGAATGCCAGAAGTGCGCTCCTTGTAAGAGCGATACAGCTCCTGATTTTCTGGCTCGAGAATAGCGTAATAAGGGGTCTGGCCGCTCTCTGGAACATAGGCGTGTGAGTACTCACGCATGATAGTTGTTTTACCAGGAAGAACCTGACCAGTCATGTTCTTAAACTCAGTAATACGAGTAAAGTCCTCACTGGTGGTGTAATTAACGGTACCAACAGGCTGGAACTGATCTTGATCAAGCGTCTCAAACTGCATATCAAGCGTACGATATGGCAGAGCGCCCTGATCAAGGTTGAAGAGCTCATCCAGAGGTCCGGTATAGATTACCTCACCTGCAAATGGTTTCTCGCAAACAGCCACGTTAGAAGCGGTGAGCTTCATGATGTCACGGACATCAACATCTAGGAAGACATCAATCAAATCATGGTCAAGCATGTTCTCAAAGAGCTTGGTGTAGCCCTCTTTTGGCATGCCCTGATAGGTTGCACCTGGGAAGTAACGGTCATCATCGCCGACAAAGATTGGAACGCGACCTGTGATGGACTTGTCAATCTGGTCTGGAGTCTTACCCCACTGCTTCATGGTGTAATGCAGAAAAACATTCTCATAAACGTAGTCGGCAATCTCTTCCAGATCTGGATCGTTCTTCTCGCGAAGCTCCATGATAGGAACTTTAACGTTCTCGCCAAATGTGAGAACCAGCTTCTGATAGAGTTTCTCGCCACGCTCTTCTCCAAAGGCAAGCTTCAAAGACTGGTGGTTAAAAGGAACAGGCATCAGCTGGCCGTTAATGTTAGCCAGAACTTTATGCTGGTAGTTAGTCCACTCAGTAAAGCGCGAGAGGAACTGGTGAACGCGGTCACTCATGGTGTGATAGATGTGAGGACCGTACTCGTGAACAAGAACGCCTGCGTCATCAAGGCGATCGTAAGCGTTGCCGGCAATGTGGTTTCTGCGCTCAAAGATTGCTACCTTTGAATTGCAGTTTTCTGCCATACGACGAGCAACAACTGCGCCTGCATAGCCAGCCCCAACAACAATAACATCGTAGTTGTCGGGGTTAAAACCGGCAGGAAGACCATGATTGATAGACATGTAAACCTCCGTGTGCGCCTAAGTGCGCAGGATTTGTATATGAAACTTCCCTCATTTTAACACGTGGCCATAAAGTGAGTCATGCGGGGCGCAAAGCTCTGCCGTTAGGCGTAAAATATGCAACTGGTGTGAAAATGCATTTCTTGGCTTTTTGTGTCTAGCTTTTATACAAACTACAAGCTGAGAAGTGCAAAATTCAACGAGACACAAATGTCAAAGTATGATTGGAGCACGACACATGAGCAAGTTTCTTGACCGTATGAAAGAAACCGCTAAGTCCGACGTAAAGACTATTGTTCTTCCAGAGGGCGAGGACCAGCGTACCATCGATGCAGTTCAGAAGATTGTTGCAGAAGGTATTGCAAAGGTCATTATTCTTGGCGATCCTGAGCAGATTACTGTTCCAGGCGCAACTGTGGTAGATCCTGCTACTGACGAGCGCCATGAGGCATATGCTCAGAAGTTTGCTGAACTTCGTGCTCGCAAGGGCGTCACCATTGAGGAAGCTCGCAAGCAGATGAACGACGCTACCTATTTTGCAACCATGATGGTCAAGATGGGCGATGCTGACGGTCTGGTTTCTGGTGCTTGCCACTCTACTGCAAACACCCTAAGACCTGCACTGCAGATCATCAAGACCGCTCCTGGTACCAAGCTTGTTTCTGCATTCTTTATTATGAGCACTTCAACTGACTTTGGCGAGGAGGGTACTTTACTCTTTGCAGACTGCGGCCTCAACATTGATCCATCTGCAGAGGAGCTCTCCGAGATTGCTCTTGCTTCCGCTGATTCTTGGCGCGCATTTATGAGCGACGAGCCTCGCGTTGCCATGCTCTCCTACTCCACTATGGGCTCTGCTGGAGGCTCAACTGCCGAGAAGGTCCAGGAGGCCACAAAGCTTGCTCACGAGAAGAACGCTGAGCTTTCACTCGACGGCGATCTTCAGCTTGATGCAGCTCTTGTTCCTGAGGTTGGTAAGCTCAAGGCTCCATTCTCTAAGGTAGCAGGAAACGCAAACATCCTGGTCTTCCCTAACCTTGAGGCTGGCAACATTGGCTACAAGCTTGTTCAGCGCTTCAGTGGTGCTGAGGCATACGGTCCAATCCTTCAGGGCATTGCCCGTCCTGTCAACGACCTCTCCCGTGGTTGCTCCGCTGACGACATTGTTGGTGTTGTTGCAATTACTGCTGTTCAGGCTCAGATGGCAGACAACAACTAGTCTTTCTGCTCTTCTAACTTGGTATACTAAGCCAGTCTCAAAAGAGGCTGGCTTATTCTTTAGCTGGAGGTATCTATGTCTGAAATTATTTCTATTTCTAACGGCTCCCTTACCGCTTCAATTGACACCATGGGTGCACAGCTCATGAGCTTACGCAAAGGTGAGTCAGAATACCTCTGGCAGGGAGATTCCAACTGGTGGCCAAGACGAGCTCCTATCCTCTTCCCCATTGTTGGCGTCTTAAAAGACAGCAAGGCAGAGTCCGCGGAAGGCACCATAACTCTTGCCCGTCATGGACTTGCTCGCCTCAACCAGTTTGAGGTTGTCGAGCAGAGTACCTCTTCTGTAACGCTCCAGCTAAAAAGTACCGAAGAGACTCGCAAGTCTTATCCCTATAACTTTGAACTGAAGTTGATCTTCTCAGTAGATGGCGATACGCTGACGCAAACGTATGAGGTCACCAATCCTGCAAATGTTGTACTGCCGTTTACCCTTGGCGCACACCCAGCATTCAACATTCCGATCCCTGGTGTTGAGGCAGCCTCTTTGGACCAGTATCACCTCTTATTTACGCGCTCCTGGACCAGCTACGGTCCTTCTATTACTGATGAGGGTCTTTGCGATTACACAACTCCACAGAGGCTTATCGTGGACTCTGATACGCTTCCCCTGTCTTGGGAGCTTATTGATTGCGAGAAGACCATCACACTTGAGGATGTTCCCGATAGGCGTATTACACTTGCGGCTAGCACAGAAGCTCCTTCTGCGGTTCATGGTATTCAAATGGATTTTGAAGGCTTTGATTATCTGGGCATTTGGAGTGCCGCTCCTGGTTGTCCATTTGTTGCTCTTGAGCCATGGTGTGGTATTGCAGATACCGTTGATTGTGACGGCATCTTTGAACACAAGCCGGGCATTATATGCCTTGAACCAGCTCAGAGTATTGCTAAAACATTGAATATCAGGGTCTTCTAATGCACATTAGAAGAGCAAATAGTAGAGACCTCAGCGCTGTTGCAGATTTGTACGACATAGGTCGTCAGACTATGTATCGGCAAAATAACACGTTTCAATGGACCAAGAATTACCCACTTTTAGAAGATGCTGTTGCTGATTATGAAAACCGCGGCCTTTTTGTAGTCTGTAAAGAAAATAAACCAGAAGAAATTCTTGGTTGTTTCTCGCTCTTACCTGGCCCTGACGAAGCATATACAAATATTACCGAAGGCGCTTGGATAAACGACCTCGATTACGTTGTCATTCATCGAGTGGCTGTTAAACATACAGGTCGCAGAATTGCCTCTTTTATATTCAATTGGATTTGCGAAAACTATTCAAACATTCGCGCAGATACTCATGAAGCAAATGTCGCTATGACTACAACGCTTACACATGCTGGTTTTGTGTATTGCGGCAAAGTGGTTGGACACGATAAAACACCTCGTGACGCATTTCATTTTGTAGCCTTATAGACAGCAAGAAACGCTTTGAACAAAAAGAGAGCCTGTGAATGAACTGCCTCCCATTTCTT
>CAJZJP010000056.1:0-4759 GCA_916050095.1 uncultured Atopobium sp. | reverse complement strand
CCATAGCAAGGAATAGAGCGTCCTGCCTGTGCCCAAGAAACAGCGTGGGTTGAGTGAGTGTGAACAATTCCGCCGATCTTATCGCCCCATGCACGATACAAGCATGCATGAGTTGGAGTATCGGAAGATGGGTTCATCTCACCTTCAACAACGTTACCGTCTAGGTCGCAGATGACCAGATTCTCTGGGCTGAGCTCCTCATAGGAAACGCCCGATGGCTTGATAACAAACAGGCCACGCTCACGGTCAAGCCCAGAAGCATTTCCCCAGGTAAATACTACCAGGCCATGCTTTGGCAGGTCCATGTTTGCTTCATACACTTCATCGCGAAGCTCTTTAAGCATCATAGAGACTGCTCCTTAGAGAACGCTACGGAATGGAACGTTTGGCTCGTGATCGAAGCAATCATGGAAGCCACGGTCGTGATGGTAAGCAAAGCGATCCTTATCCTGTGGATACGTGTAGTGGCCGCCGACCTCCCAGAAGAATGGGTGGAACTTGTAGTCAAGGCGATCCTTACGCATGTCCCAAAGAACCTTAATCTCCTGGACGTCTGCCTGGAAGTTAGTCCAAACATCGTGGTGAATTGGGATAACAACCTTGGACTGAAGAGCCTCAGCCATGCGAAGCATATCGGTTGCTTCCATCTTGTCCTGGATACCAATTGGGTTGCAGCCAAAAGCACCAAAGCAGACGTCTACGCCGCCAAACTCCTGAGCGATGTCTTTACCGTGCTTAGCAAAGTAAATGGAGTAGTGAGAGTCGCCGGAGTGATAGATGTTTCCACCAGGGGTGACAAAGAGGTAGTTAACTGCCTTCTCATCCATGTCCATTGGGCACTTACCCCAGAGGTCAGGACGGTTCTCAGAAGTATCAGTAGTGGTGACAATGATGGTGCGGTCAAAGGAATCGTATGCAACGATCTCCATGTCCTTAACCTTGACACGGTCGCCAGGCTTAACAACAATGCACTGCTCGCGTGGAACGCCCCAGCCAACCCAAATGTCAACTGCATCCTTAGGACCAATAAAGGGAACTGGGATCTCATTGCCATTCTCGTCAGTAGTAGTCATGTTGTTGTTAACAACGTGAGCTGCAAGCTCCTTGGACATGTGGTCCTGGTGAATGTGAGTTACTACAACTGCGTCAAGGTTCTTGATAGCAAATGGATCAATAACAAAGGGGACGTTGCGCAGGTTTGGCTGCATCTTACGAACGCCAGCCATGTTTGCCATCTGGTGACCAGGCTTCATGAGGCCGTCACCGTGGGTGCGCTTACCATTGCCTGCCCAGAAGTCGACAGCAACGTTTGCTCCACCAGGAGTCTTAAACCAAATACCAACGCAGCCGAGCCACCACATCTCAACCTGGCCTGGCTCTACTACGGCATTGTCAATCTCTTCGTTGAGCCACGTTCCCCACTCAGGGAAGGTGCTCATAATCCAGCTGTCGCGTGTGACGTCTTTCAAATCTGCCATTACGCGCTCCTTTCTAAAACATAGGACTAGTACTTTGATGTATATGCAGGTAAATTGAGCGGCGCTCAGGACCTTGCCTGCATGCTCAGAAGCTCATCCTGAACGCTCGCTACAAAACGCAGCCCTACTCCACTACTTTGTAGAGAGCCAGCTGGTCTGTCTCACGATATGCAGCAACAATGTAATCGCTGCCGTCATGCCTATACACCATGCAGTTTGCTGGTCCGAGGTCGTGGTCGATAACGTCTACGGTGTACTCACCGTCAACGTATCTAACAAGCAACAAATCGCGACCATCTTTACGGTTGCCAATGACTGCGCACTTCTCGCCGTTAAGGTCTGCTGCCCAAAGCGCGTGAAGGAAGCTGCGCTTCTGTGGGTCGCACCAAACCTGCTCATAGCGATCGCGAGTCTGGCCCTCATGCCAAATTGCCAGCGTGTCACCGTGGAACTTGGAGAAGGTAAGGATCTCCAGCTTGCCATCGCCATCAAAGTCTGTAGCAACAATATCGCTTGTTGGCTGGACCAGAAGGCAGGTGACATCCCAAGCACCTTGAGGGGTGGTTGGTGGCACATATCTAAACACGCCTGCGGCGGTTGAGATCAAAGCATACGATTTATCAGGTGCAGTCCAGAAACCGTGGTTCTGAACTTGATAATTAGCAACACAAGTCAGCTTAAGCTGGTTGTCTGCCGTGTACTGCTCAAGGTTATCGCTCAGAGGAGCAGCCCAAACAGCACCTGGAGTGCGCCAATCATCCTTGACGCCGGTCTCAGCTCCACCCTTGATAGAGCAAGCAAGAACCCAAAGCTGACCGTCAGCAGCCTTCAAGATGCCAAAACGGTGAACATAAGGGAGGTCACAGAGAATCTGCTCAGACCAAGAACCGTCTGTCTGCTTGGTATAGGATGCAATTGCCGCGTCGTCTCCACCAAAGTTTGGCGAGAAGAACTTGCGGGTTGCGAGGAACTGATCTTTCCTGCCAGGGACCTGTGTAATGGTCATGACGCCGCCAGGGCCTGGAGCAACAGTCTCCAGAGGCTCACCATCAAGCGTAAAGCGACGGATTGGACCGTCCTTCTCGACAGCAGCTAAAAAGCTTGATGCGTCTTCTCCCTCAAACATGCCAAGCGCATAGCACTTAGGCATCTCGGCAAGAATTTTCTTTTCAAAAGTCATTAAAGTGCTCGATTCTTTAGAAACCTAAACTATGCGGAATACTTCTCTGCAGCGCCGGTTTCCTTGAGCTTCTCTTCCATCTCTGCGTCAGAAAGAACGTTACGCAAACCAATGACGGTAACGCCAGCCTTAGCAGCATCCTCGTACATATTCAGGAAGTTAAGTGGTGCAAAAACAATGTCATACTGACGAGCAGAGCTTACGCCCTCGGAAAGTGCACAGTGGTGAATCTTATCGACGCCCATGTTGAGCTTCTGAGTGACGCGCTCAGCGGTCATCTTCATCATCAGAGAGGTACCTGCACCGTTTGCACATGCGACCAAAATCTTTGCGTTCATGTTGACTCCTTCGATCAAACAAACTGATTACGGACACATTGTGTTTGTACCCATTTGGGCGCTATGATGCTCGCATTTAAAGCAAATACCGCATCAAACAATGTGCCGAGTATTACTAATAACCCTGAGCAGATGGGGGTCTGCTCAGGGTAGGAAGAAAGAGGGCTACTTGCTTTCCGCACTAGCTGCGGCGGCCTTCTGTGCACGGATTTCCTTGCACTTCTGGTAATCCTCAACCTCCATGAAGTACGTGTCTTTGTTTGCACGGTACTGGAGCTGTGGGATTGCGATAAGACCGATGACAACAATTGCGAGACCTGCGTAGGACAGGAACTTCATGAGGCCGGTCATGATTGGCCAGACAACTGCCCAGTCCCACATGCCAAGGTATCCACCGTATGCAGCCATGCCAACCCAGCCAGCGATAAGAGCTGAACCGAAGACCTGGAGAAGGCCAGAGATGAAAGGCATGATAAGAACTGCACGGAGGCCACCCTTGTTGTTTGCGTAAACGCCGATAGTAGCGTTATCGAAGAACAGTGGGACAAAGCCTGCGATAACAATAACTGGGGACTTCAGAAGCAGCAGAGCTGCGATTGCCAGGAACTGGCCAGCTGCACCCATGAGGAAGCCAAGGGTAACTGCGTTTGGAGAACCAAAGCCGTAGGTAACAGCGCAGTCAACGCCTGGGACGGAACCCTTGAGGAGTTTGTTGGAAATACCCTGGAAGGAGTTGGTAAGCTCAGTAACAAAGGTACGAACACCAAGCTGCAGGATGGAGAGGTAAACAGCAAACTGGAAGGAAGTGGTCATGATGTAGAAGAAGAAATCCTGACCTGGCTTCATGAACTTGTTCTCAAGCAGGAACTCCTGACCAAGAACAGCAAGGATGACACCAAAGAATGCTGTCATGAGAATTGCAGTTGCAACGAGGTTCTCGTTGAAGATCTTAAGGAAGCCTGGAAGCTCGATGTCCTCAATGCGCTTAGACTCCTTCTTGGAGTGCTTGGCGAGCCACTCGGAAGCCTTGGATGCGCAGTAAACACCAAACATCTGCTGGTGAGCAATGGTAAGGCCAGCGCCATCAGTAAGGTCCTGGGTAGGTCCAATACAAAGGTTGGAACCAACTGCCCAGTAAAGGCCAAGGAGAACGGTCATAACTGCAAGGATGGTAACGTCGTTAAGCTGTGGGAAGCAGAAGAGGATAAGCCAAAATGCAGTTGCTGCCTGCTGAACCTGGACGTGACCAGTAGTAAAGATTGCGCGAAGCTTAGTCTGCTTCTTAAAAGCAACCAGAACAATGTTCAGAATGAAAGCGAAGAGCAGAAGAAGCATAACGGAGGAGAAGGAACGACCTGCGATAAATGCAGGAGCGTCAGCTGCCTCCATGCCTGCCTGTACTGCGTTCTGGCCAAAGTATGGGTCAATGACCATTGCAGAAAGGTTGAAGCGAGCCTGAAGTCCAACAAGAACTGGACGGAATGCAGTTACCAGGCCGCCGGAACCAACCAAGAGAATCTGATAACCAATGACTGCCTTAAGGAAGCCAGCGAGTACGTCGTACCACTTCTTCTTGAGAAGAATGTAGCCGATAGCAACAATCAAACCGATGAAATAGGCTGGCTGAGTCAAGAAGTTGCTCGCAAACCATTTCCAAATACCAAGAACAATATCCATTGATACCCCTTTCAAAGGGTCCTACATACGTACCTTCTGCAGCCCACACTACAAAAGGAAATCCTCAATTACGTGCCCAAACGGGC
>CAJZJP010000055.1:0-4894 GCA_916050095.1 uncultured Atopobium sp. | reverse complement strand
CATACTCTTCAGCGGTTTCTACAATTTTGTCGCCAAACTCGCGGAACATGGTGTAGAAGACGTCCTCTTTTGGCTTACCTAGCATGAATCCTCCAATAAAGTTGAGTGGTTCAATAGAACTCGTAAAAGACAGTTATACGTACTTAGAAAATCATCAGGAACAGTTTTGCAAAAAGAAAACCAATAAGTCCGCAGCCAGGGAAAGTAAACACCCATGCTGCAACCATTTCTTTTGCAACGCCCCAGTTAACTGAACGAATATTTTTTGCAGCACCCGCACCCATCATGGCGGTCATTTTTGTATGAGTTGTTGAAACAGGAAGACCGGTCAGTGTGGAAAGCAGCAAAGATGCAGATGCCGAGAAGGACGCAGCAAAGCCCTGATAACGCTCAAGCTTTACCATTTCCATTCCGACTTTTTTAATAATCTTTCTTCCGCCGATTGCAGTACCGATAGACATAAGAGCAGCACACAGTACCTGCAACCAAAGCGGGAATACATCTGCACCAGCAGCTCCATGACCCGCGGAAAGTGCAATTGCAAGCATGGCAATGGACATGAACTTCTGGCCATCTTGTGCGCCATGCATAGCCGCAACAAATGCTGAGCCAACAACCTGCAAATGGCCAAACATCTCATCAGCGCGCTGTCGATCAACGTTAACACAAAGCTTGTTAATTGCTTTAACAATGATCCAACCAGCGGCAAAACCTAATGTGGTTGAGAAGAGCAGACCAATTAAAACCTTGCTCCACTCGCCCCAGTTAACTGCACCAAAATCACCATGAATAGCAAGTGCTGCACCGGTGAGACCTGCAATAAGGGCGTGTGACTCAGAAGTTGGAATACCTAAAGCCCAAGCTCCTACTGCCCAAGTAACAATACCAACACAGCCTGCGGCAAGAGCAACAAGAGCCTCATGGTTATTGCTACCAAAGTCAACCATACCCAGAATTGTGTCTGCAACTGCAGTTGAAATGAGGCACATAGCCACCAAACCAACAAAGTTGCATACAACACTCATAATAATTGCATGGTTGACTTTAATTGAACGAGTTCCAACAGCCTCTGCAATAGCATTAGCCGCGTCGGTTGCACCATTTACAAAAATGCATCCAAAAACAAGGACAATGACGAGGGCCAAAAACGGATTGGCAACCATCATCTCAAAAAAGTGTCCGAGGGTTATCATTCGGTACCTTTCAAACCACTTTCATAACGGGACAATGATAATCGAAGTATCGTTCAATTATGTTTAAAAACATTCGAATAGCTAAATAAGCGCAAGTTGTTTCTTACGCTCTGCCTTCCCTCTTATGAAAAATGCAAACTGACCCGGGAGAGCTACCCAGTTAACCCAGAAGAGGCGCCTCAAAAGGACACCTTAGGTTACTAGGCAAGCTTTTTGATAATAGCTGCAGTAATTCTGGCAGAGCGCTCAGAAGCCTCACGCTCAAACGTCAAATAATCAACGCTTGAAGTAGTGCCGGGCTTATCGGACATAAGCCTAATCACCACAAACGGTGTGTGGTTAAGCCAAGCAACCTGGGCAATTGAAGCGCCCTCCATCTCGCAACAGTCAGCACCAAACGTTGTGTAGATATGGTCTGCTAACTCTGATGAACTTACAAACTGATCTCCTGAAGCAACGCGGCCAGAAATAACCTGCAGTTGAGGAGCTACTTCTTTGGCTGATACAAGTGCGCGCTCAATAAGACTCTCATCTGCTGTAAACGAGAAAACCGGAAGACCTGGAATTTGACCAGCGGCAAAATTGAGAGGACCAACGTTCATATCGTGTTGAACTAAATCTGAGGAGATAACAATATCCCCAACCTGTAGCTCAGGATTTAAAAGCCCTGCAATACCGGTATTAATAACGTGTGTTACTGCAAACGTATCAATCAGGATCTGTGTACATGCTGCTGCATTAACCTTGCCAATTCCCGACTGTACAACAACTACAGGAACATCTCCCAAAAGACCTTCAACAAATTGCATACGAGCCTGTTCGTAGGTGCGCTCAATGGTCATCTGCTCTTTTAGTAGCGCAACCTCTGGTTCCATGGCTCCAATGATGCCAATCTTCATATCAGGCTCCTACTCCCGCAAGCCAACTGGAACCAGCCAGGGCTCTTACAATTTTGTCTCGCACACTCATTTCGTTTGCATCGTCTTTGATGTGAACATGAATGATTACCTTGATGCCTGTCTCAGCAATGCTTGATGCTTCAACCTCAATAGGAAGTGTTCTATCAAGCTGAGGTGCAACTACCTCTTGAACAATTTCTGTTATTTCTTGCGTTACCGCATTCAGATCAACGGTTGGTTTAAGCACTATAGTAATGGGCACCTCTGTCATATCCCACCTGGTACGATGCGCAAGTGCTGTTTTATTAAGTACTGAATTAGGAATGATGTCTACCCTACCTCCACGAGCACGAACTATGGTAGAACGCCAATTCATGTCAATAACCTCACCGGAGATAGTTCCGATGCTTACCTGATCTCCAGGTTTAACTACACCTCCCAGCATAAGGCCCAAGCCTCCCGCCAGGTTAGAAATGGTGTCCTGCAGGCCAAAAGACAAGGCAATGGAGGTAACTCCCAAGGCGGTTACAAACGCTGTTGGTTGAATACCAAAAACAGGCTGCAATACCGCGAGAATAGCAAACGCCCAGATAACTCCGCGCAATATGTTGACAAAGATAGATGCCGACGGCAGTTTAGATGAATCCAAAGCCTTTCTTGAGAGCTTTATTGCAAAATGCTCAGCCAAAAATGCAATGAAAAACACAACTACAAAAGTAACTACTCTGAAAATAAAATCTTGTGGAGTGAGGCCCAAGATCAAGCCGTCATGCATCAATACCATGGCTATCCCTCAATTTTAACTATTGGAGCAAAGCCCTTCATGAGCTTCTTTGTCTTATTAGTACGCGTAAACTTGACCTCAATAGTATCGCCCTGAACTGCCAAAACAATGCCTGGGCCAAAGGTCTTGTGAGAAACCTGGTCTCCCACGGCAAAACTTGCAGAAGCGCGGGCTGGGTCTTTCTGAATGGGAGCTGTACGTGGAGCTGGAGCACCGCCGGTAGAGCGCGTACGAGAACCAAAAACGTTTCCACCGTAGACCTCGGAGCCGCGACCAGAACCAAAGGTTCCATGACGGTCTCCTCGCTTTGCCCAACCAACTCCAGAAAAACCTGCAGAACCAACACCAATAGCTTTTACATGCTCTTGAGGAATCTCTCCCACAAAACGCGATACAGGATTTGCCTGAACAGAGCCGTAAGTCCTTCTGGTAGATGCGTACGTCAAATACAGACGCTTGCGCGCACGCGTAATAGCAACATAGGCAAGTCTGCGCTCTTCTTCTAGCTGAGCCGCTTCTGCCTCATAATTTGCATGTGGGAAGATTCCCTCTTCCATGCCAGCAACAAAAACTGCAGGAAATTCCAGACCTTTTGCAGCGTGAATGGTCATGAGCGTTACTGCAGAGGTAGAACCATCCAAGCTATCCAGGTCAGAGCGAAGCGCCAGCCATTCCATAAAGGCCGGGAGCTTCTCTGCCACAACCTGTGGATGCAAACTCTCCTCCTGAGGCGCAGGAGCCGTTTCTACAGCAGCACCAACGAGTGCGCCGGTAGCAGCATCAAAACCAGCTTCACTCAGCGAAGCTGCATCTTGCGCATCAAGCGCTCCAGCTTCTCTGAGCTGCTGCAGGCTCTCAAGCGTTTCTTCAACGTCGTCGTGAGACTCATCAAACTCTGCTGCGACACCAAAGAACTCTCGAATGTTCTCGATACGTCCGTCAGCCTCAATGGTATGCTCCGCCTCAAGCGCACGAATAAGACCTGACCGGTCAACAATTACCTCTACAACCTCATCAAGCTCACCATCAATATGGCGGCCATGCTCAATAGCTGACGTAAACTCTACCAGCGCATTTCTTACCTTTGCGGTAAAAATGCCTTCTTCCATCACGCATGCTTCACATGCCGAGAAGAACGACAAGCCGTTATGCAGTGCGTATGTCTGAATCTTCTGAATACTGGTTGCACCAATACCGCGACGAGGCGTGTTAATAACGCGCAGCGCAGCCATGTCATCATCTGGATTGACAACAACTTTGAGGTACGCCATGACATCTCTGATTTCTGCGCGATCAAAGAATCGAGTGCCGCCAACAATCTTGTAAGGGACACCAGCTCTAAGCAACATATCTTCGAGAATACGAGACTGGGCGTTGGTGCGATAGAACACGGCTATGTTGTCGTACGATGTACCCTTATCGTGCAGTTTTTCTATCTCGGAGCCAATCCATGCGCCCTCATCACGCTCATCAGATGCCTGATACACCTGGATTTTCTCGCCATCTCCTTCATCCGTGAAGAGGCGCTTTGGCTTGCGGTGAGAGTTGTGCGCAACAACTGCATTGGCAGCGGCCAAAATATGGCCCGTTGAACGGTAGTTTTGTTCTAGCTTAACTACAACTGCTTCCTCATAGTCTTTCTCGAACGCCAAGATGTTTTTGATGTCTGCTCCGCGCCACGAATAAATGGACTGGTCATCATCGCCAACAACCATAAGATTGCGATACTTGGATGCCAAAAGCTTGGTAATTGCGTACTGGACGCCGTTGGTATCCTGATACTCGTCAACGTTGATATAACGGAAACGCTCCTGGTACTTAGCAAGCACGTCTGGGTACTTGGAGAGCAACTCAAACGCCTTGATGAGAAGATCATCAAAGTCCATAGCGTTGGCCTTGTCCAAACGCGTCTGAAGCGCACGATATACACGAGCCACCACGTGATCCATAGGACTTGCTGCCTGAGCCTCTACATCATCAGGATACAGAAGTGCGTTCTTAGCAGCAGAAATCTTAGA
>CAJZJP010000054.1:0-4909 GCA_916050095.1 uncultured Atopobium sp. | reverse complement strand
GAGGTCTGGGCAGACAAATCTGAAGATGAGCGCATGGCAGAGTTCCGCGAGCGCGGCTACAAGATGATGCTTGAGTCCATCAAGAATACCTGTCATACCGCCCGTTCTGACTTTGACGTTTGGTTCTCTGAGCGCTCTCTCTACGTTAAGGATGACCAGGGTAAAGACGCCGTTGACCGCGCGCTCGATGCTCTGGATAAGCTTGGCTACCTGTACCGTTCTGATGAAGGCGCGCTATTCTTCCGTTCCACTGATTTTGGTGACGATAAGGACCGTGTACTCATCAAAACAAATGGTGAGTATACCTATTTTGCTTCCGACGTTGCGTACCACTGGAACAAGTTCCAGCGTGTTGACCACGTTATTGATATTTGGGGAGCAGATCATCACGGATATATTCAACGAGTTCGCTCTGCTGCAACGGCTCTTGGTTATCCAACTCAGTTTGAGGTTTTGCTTGGCCAGCTGGTTAACCTGCTCAGAAACGGCGTTGCCGTCAGAATGTCTAAGCGCAAAGGAACTGGTATCCACTTTGACGAGCTTCTCGCCGAGGTTGGTGTTGATGCAACGCGCTACACCCTTGTTTCAAAGTCTTCCAACCAGATGATTGACTTTGACATTGAGCAGGTAAAGCGTCAGGACAGCTCTAATCCTGTGTATTACGTTCAGTACGCTCATGCGCGTATTTGCTCTATTTTGCGCCGCGCTGCTGGCGTTGACCTTGATGAGGCAAAGGCACTTGGTATGGACTCTGTTGCAGATAAGGCTATTGGATCTGAGGTTGATCTTGGTCTGCTCTCTGAAGACGCCGAGCAGGCGCTTGCCCGTAAGCTTTTTGAGTTCCCAGGTCTTGTTGAGGGTTGTGCTCGCGATAGGGCACCATTCCGCATTACGCATTATATTGAAGAGCTTGCTGGTCAGTTTCACGCATTCTATACCGTTTGCCAGGTACTTCCTTCTGAAGGACGCCCACTGGACGCAGAGCTTTCTAAGGCTCGTCTTGCTGCGTGTGATGCAACTCGTCGCGTACTTGCAATTGCTCTTGATCTGATTGGTGTTTCTGCTCCTGAGGCAATGTAAACGATAGCTAACTATGTTGTTTTGTCATGATACCGTGCAAGTATTGAATACCTGCACGGTATCTTTAGTGAATTTCTCCAGATAATTTACATATTTCTCCGTTATGTAAAAAATTTTTTAATGTATAAAAGAGATAATAAAATTAATATTTATTACTTAAATTTTATATTTCAGCATATAAAAGCCTATTTTGATGTCATATAAGCACCATTTTCTAACAAATTTTTGACTAACTATTGTTTTGTCCCCACGTTAACACGTGTTTTTTAGGGGTATACTCATTATGCGAGCAAATAGTAAATGGTTCGGGCATAAGAGTGGAGGTCTCTATGGAACTTCGCGAGTACATGTCCATTCGCAGGTCTTACAACTTGGTTAGAAGAGTGGTGCCTGCTAACAGACGACTCACGTTTGAAGAGTTTGCTATTTTGTGTCGCCTCAATGTGAAGGGCGCTCCTGTTAAGACTTCAGAAATTGCCGAGTATCAGAGTGCTCTTCGTCCTACGATTACTCATCGTACCTCGCACCTGGCAAGGCTTGGTTTCATCAAGAGAGATGAAGGCGCCATTGATCGACGCAACGTAGTGTGTATCATCACAGAAAAGGGTGTAGAAGCAGTTGAGGAGCTGTCCAAGCTTACCTGTGCTCGTATTGCACCCGGCCAGGCGCTTTCACGTACTTCGTTTGAGCGTATTGTCATGTATGTTGACGCTATGGGAGCTCTGTATTGCAGGGCAGCAGATATGGTCCTTCTTGCAATTCTAGATTCTCCTAAAGACGCTCTTTCAATTACAGAGATTGTTGACGCACTTGGTCTTTTGCAGCCAACGGTTTCTATGTCTCTTACTGCTTTGGCAGAAAGTGGCCTGGTACAGCGCAAACATGACGATGCTCTTTCAAGAAGAGTAACTATGGTTGAGCTCACGCCTCAAGGCAAGACGTATATCAAAGAAATCGTTCAGCAAATTGAAGATATTGTTGTAAAAAGAAAGAGCCATACAGCTGTTTAAATGATTTATGCAGATTAAAGAAATCTAGAAGATGGATTTCTCGAGGTTTAAGGGTTAGTGGTTATAAATCCCCATTTGCCCGTTTTATGGTGAATTTTATTTATTTTTTCATCATAAGGCGGGCATTTTCGTGGTATATTCCTTTTGGATTTGCACCTATTTGATTTTGTTTGTTATCCCTTCATCATATTTCTCACGTATTTTTACAGATTATTTTGATGAGCAAACAGAGAGGTTTGTACATGTCGGACGAAACATCTTCGGTCCAAAATGATTCTTTAAATGATGTAGAAAATACTCCAGCACCACGTAGACGTGGTAGACCTCGTAAGAGTGAAAATAGTAATTCAGAAAATTCAACTTCAGAAAATACCAATTCTGAGGCAACTGAAGAAAAGGCCTCTAATTCATCTGCTGCAAAGCGTCGTCGTGGTCGTCCAACTAAAAAAGAGACTGAGGCACGTCGTGCGGTAGAGGCTGTTGTGGCAGAGGCTATGAACGCAGCAGGCATTACAGAGCCACCAAAGCGCCGTCGTGGTCGTCCTAGTAAAGAAGAGATGGAAGAGCGTGCTCTTCATGAGCGTGCCCTTGAAGTTGCACAGGCAGAGGTCCTGGCTCAGGTCCAGGCGGGTGGCAAGGTTTCTTCTGACGTTGTTGACACTGATCGCCTTACCAAGATTGTTCAGGACGCAACTCAGCCTTCTGCGGAGGTAACCCCGGCTCCTGCCTTCACTAAAGCAGAGGCAGAGGGTGCAGCTGGCCAGAATGACAATGCGGCTCAGAAGAACTTTGCTGAAGAGCAGGGTAGTGTTGAGCAGCAGGATGGTGCAGCTCAGGAGCAGGCTTCTGGTGCAGTAGCAGATTCCGAGGCAGCCTCAGCAGAGCGTCCAGGACGTTCTCGCACAGGTGCAGCACGTCGTCGACATCGTAATGCTGAGCCAAAAGAAGCGGCTCAGGAGGGCGAGAAGACACAGGAAAACGCACACGCTAACAACCAGGAACGTCCTTCTCGCGATCGTAGACAAAATAACCAGCGTAACAAGAATCGCAAGCAGGGTCAGGCAAGCGAGCCTTCGCTTTCCAAAGAGGCCCTGCAAGAGATGAAGCTTTCTGAGCTTCGTGCTAAAGCAACTGAGCTGGGCATTGAGTACGCAGGCGTTCACAAGTCTGATTTGATTGAGCTTGTATACGCTGCATCTGCAGCTGCTGAGGGCTTTAAGACTGTTGAGGGTATTCTTCAGATTAGCAACGAAGGCTACGGCTGGATTCGTACAGGTAATTACATGGAAGGCGATGACGACGCCTTTGTCCACCAGCAGATTATTAGAAATCTTGGTCTGCGTCCGGGTGATAGCGTCTTGGGCATGGTGGGACCTGCTCGCGTAAATAGCAAATATCCACCACTGCTTAAGGTTACCCAGGTCAACGGTGGGGAAGTTGAGGGTCTTAAGGACCGTCCTCGCTTCAAAGACCTGACTCCAATTTTCCCAGATCAGCCTCTTACCATGGAGCACGGTAAAGACTCCATTACGGGTCGTGCAATTGATCTGGTGGCTCCTATTGGTAAGGGTCAGCGTGGTTTAATTGTCTCGCCTCCAAAGGCAGGTAAGACCACCATTTTGAAGCGCATTTGCCAGTCTATTACCACCAACAATCCTGAGGTCCACCTCTTCTGCCTCTTGGTAGATGAGCGCCCTGAGGAAGTTACAGATATGGAGCGCTCCATCAAGGGCACCGTTGTTGCTTCAACTTTTGATATGCCAGCAGAGAATCACACCGTTGTCTCGGAGCTTGTCATTGAGCGAGCAAAGCGTCTGGTTGAGATGGGCCAGGATGTTGTGGTTATCCTAGATTCCATCACACGTCTTGCTCGTGCATACAACCTGGCTATTCCTGCTTCTGGTCGTATTCTTTCTGGTGGTGTTGACTCCGCAGCTCTGTATCCACCAAAGAAGTTCTTGGGTGCAGCTCGAAACATCGAGAACGGCGGCTCGCTCACTATTATTGCGTCTGCCCTGGTAGACACAGGCTCCAAGATGGATGAGGTTATCTTCGAGGAGTTCAAGGGCACCGGCAACATGGAACTTAAGCTTGATCGCGATCTTGCGGATCGTCGTATCTTCCCAGCTATTGATCCTGTTTCTTCTGGCACTCGTAATGAGGACCTGCTCATTAAGCCGGAGCTTCAGCCTATGGTTTGGGGTGTTCGCCGCATCCTTGCAGGCTTCAATAATACTGAGCGTGCAACTACTGCTCTTATCAGTGGCCTTAAGCAGACCGACAACAACCAGGACTTCCTGATTAGATCTGCAAAGAAGGCTGCACAGTCTGACTATCCACAGAATTAGTCAGATTTAAAGATGACGCAAGAAGTGCTTTCCAATCTATGTTGGGAGGCACTTCTTTTTTCTCGCCATTTTTGTTGAATAACTGCTGAAGAATTATGAAAAAGTTTTAATGACGCTGTAAAAAATAATGAATTACGCTATAGTCATTTCTAACAGCACAATTATGTGTTGCAGCGGATTACACAAAGATGAAATGAAGCCCACCCGTTGCTCACGTCGCCCGTATTGGGTTTAGTAGCATATGCAAATTTAGCGTGTGTCTTCATACATCTTCTTAGCGTTTGTAGGGGGAGTTTGTATGACAGAAGGTAGGAATCCGGCAGTAGTCGCCGGCCTGCTCAGTGGACTGGTTCTGGTAGCAGAGCCAGCATCTGCGTATGCCCTTACCGCTAATGAAATTCGTCAAACACCTCTTGGTGCAATCTTTACAGGCATTGGAGTGGGACTTGCTGCGGTTGCAGTCATTTCTGG
>CAJZJP010000053.1:0-5032 GCA_916050095.1 uncultured Atopobium sp. | reverse complement strand
GGCGAGAAAACCCGTGAATCTTCGCACTGCTACGTGTGGCGTGTGGGGGATTCTGAGGGAACGGACGCCGTTGAATCTCCAGGTAGATTTGCCACTGCACCGTCTATCTCAAAGGGCGTAGTTACCCTCACTCCTCGAGTTCGCGCCTCCGAAGGCACCTACTATGGCGTTACAGCATACCTGCTGGGAGACAACCTTAAAACCAAGGTTGACCAGCTTGTTATGCCTCAATCCGTCAAGCCTTTTGCAGCAAGTCGCGTAGACGATAAGTTCATTGTGTCGGTAGAAGCAAGTTATGACTCGGGCGGCCTGTTGGGCAAGATGGGAACATATATCCTGCCTGCTTCAGGCGAAAACCCTTACGTCATAGAGCGTGAACCTTATGCAATATCGGCAGGTAAAGGTAGCCTTTACATAGTTAAGAGCCGCGCCTCTTACGTGCTTGTTGATCCGCAAAATCAAACGGCAAACTGGCTCTATTCAATGGATAGAAGCGTTGATTACGGAGAGTTTCCTGCTCGAGAAGGCAACTGTGATTCTTTTGTAACTTACTCAACTGTTAAGGATCCTACCAGCGGATATCCGGCTTCCGTGACAGTTCGTGTTTTTTCTTTGTAGATTATTTGTAGGTATAGAGATAGAATGAATACAAATAATTAATGAATAATCGTAATGTGCCATACGCACATACATGCAGGGCAAAAGAAAAGGGGAGACAATGGCTTCCGACGAGAAGAAAATTCTGATTGTCGAAGATGAGAAAGTCATCCGTGACGCCGTCTCAGCATATCTTGAGCGCGAAAATTACGTTGTTAAGGGCGTTGGCGACGGTCAAAGTGCAGTTGAAGAGTTTGAAAAGCACGCATTTGACCTGGTGATTCTCGATCTTATGCTCCCAAAGCTTTCTGGAGAGCGCGTTTGCCGTGCAATTAGAGATACCTCTAACGTGCCTATCATCATGCTTACCGCAAAAGGAGAGGTAGAAGACAGGATTATTGGTCTTGAGCTTGGTGCTGACGACTATCTTGTTAAGCCTTTCTCGCCACGTGAGCTGGTGGCACGCGTTCGCGCGCTGTTCCGCCGTACGTATTCTGAGCCAGACACTGCTGTTGACGTGCTTGATTACGGTACCCTTACTATTGATATTTCTGGTCACAAGATTCTCATCAACAACGAGGAAGTTGACCTGACCGCTTCAGAGTTTAAGCTGCTCACCACCCTTGCTCGCTATCCTGGCCGCGTGTACACACGTATGGAGCTTGTCGAGAAGGTCCTGGGTTATGATTTTGAGGGCTATGAGCGCACTATTGATTCGCATGTCAAGAACTTGCGCGCAAAGCTCGGCGATGATCCTCGTAATCCTCGCTGGCTGTTCACCGTTCACGGTGTTGGCTATCGCTTTGAGGCTGGCAACGCTAGCCACGAGTCCTAAGCTCTAGAGTTTTGGCGCTCTTCAAGAAACATCATTCAAATTCTCTTAAGAACCCTCCGGAAACTGAGGGTTCTTATAAAACTATTAAGCCTGATCCTGTTGGTACTCAAAGCTTTACCACCCGTATGGCAGCGTTTTTTGCGCTGACTGCCGTCATGACGGTATTGGTGCTCATTTCTGTTTTAGGTATTGTCTGGGAAAACCGTTTTACTACTTATACCAGGGAGAACCTACAAAACACCGTTGATACTACCGCGCTCAATATGTCTCAGGCGTACGCGCGCGCAGAAGGCTGGAATGCCGACGTTCTCTCTATTGCACGTCAGGCCTCTGCAACCAATTCCGATATTGGTATCCAGGTCTTAGATGTTTCTGGCGTGGTTCTGTATGACGACTCGGCACCAAATGCTCGCCGACCTGGTGGAAATAGTGCATTATCTGGCCCTCAGACGGGTGACGCCGTGGTTTATGCAGTTGTCCAAAACCTGCAAGGTGAGCCTGTGGGCAGCATTAGAATTTGGACGTTTGGTTCTGAGCCGTTCCTGACCCAGCGAGACATTGCGTTCCGTAATGGCTCTTACCAGGCAATTAGTCTTGCTGCAGCCATTGCAATCTCGCTTTCTGGACTGATTGGTATTTTGGCTTCACGTTCGCTTACCAAGCCCGTACGCCGTATTACCGAGACGGCTGTTCAGATCAGAAGCGGCAATCTTGCGGCTCGTTCAGGTATCCGTGGCGAGAATGAACTGGGGCGTCTGGGAGAAACCTTCGACGACATGGCATCTTCACTCGAAAGAGACATTAAGCTTGAACGCCGTCTGACCAGTGATGTTGCACATGAGCTCAGAACTCCACTTATGGCTATCATGGCCACCGTTGAAGCAATCCAAGACGGTATCTTGCCCGCAGATGAAGAGCGCTTGGAAAACATTGTGTCTGAGAGTAGACGTCTTTCTCGCCTGGTAGACGCCATGCTCCACCTCTCAAGACTTGAGAACGGAAAGACAAAGTTCAATCCAGAAAGCGTCAATGTTGTGGCTATGGTGGCGAGTCTCGTTGCGGTACAAGAAACACTCTTTAAGGAGAATAACCGCACGTTGACCTTTGTGGATAAGACACCCGAGGGTAATTGTTTTGTTGATATTGATTCGGACATGATTCGAGAAGCCCTGACCAATTTGCTGAGCAATGCCATTCGCTATACCGACGACGGGGGTCATGTTGTTATAACCGTATCAATTGATGATACCGATGCGGTTATCTCCGTGACTGATGATGGTATGGGAATTGCTCCTGAGGACATTCCACAGACCTTATCGCGATTCTGGCGTGCAGAAGAAAGCCGCGAGCGCGCTTCGGGCGGTCTTGGCGTTGGATTGGCAATTACAAAAGAGATTATGGACCGTCATAACGGCACTATCTCGGTAGAATCCGAGCTTGGAAAGGGCACGACCTTCTCGCTGCATCTTCCTCTGCTTGCCCAAAATAATATCTCTGTAACAGATACTTTGTTGTAGGCCGATTTTTGGGCATTTTGCCGTACAATCAAAAGTCCTGCAATACAACGCGCTTTGCGCAGAAGTGAGGTCATTGTGGCTGGAGCTGAGCTTCGTCCCGATTCGCACGGTAAGGTTCGCGATATCTACGATTGTGGCGACAAACTTTTGATGGTTGCGAGCGATCGCATTAGTGCTTTTGATTATATTCTCCCCGACGAGATTCCTTTTAAGGGAGAAATTCTGACACGTATCAGCGCTTTCTGGTTTAATCGCTTCAAGGACCTTCTGCCTAACCACATGATTTCTGTTCTGCCAGATCAGACTCCTGAGCAGTTTGCAGATTACACTGAGTATCTTGCTGGTCGCGCAATGCTGGTAAAGAAAGCACAGACCGTGCCAATCGAGTGCATTGTTCGTGGTTACCTTACTGGTTCTGGCAAAAAGACCTATGACCAGGACGGTACCGTCTGCGGCATTAAGCTGCCTGATGGTCTGACTGAGGCATCTAAACTTCCTGAGCCAATCTTTACACCTTCAACTAAGGCTGAGCTTGGCGATCATGACGAGAATATCTCGTTTGAGCGCTGCTGCGAGATTGTTGGTGAGGATGTTGCTACTCAGCTGAAGGAAGCCTCGCTTGCAATTTATAAGGCTGCTGCAGAATATGCTGCAACTCGTGGAATTATTATTGCGGATACCAAATTTGAGTTTGGTTTTATCGACGGAAAACTTACACTTATTGATGAGTGCCTTACACCCGATTCGAGTCGTTTCTGGCCTGCTGAGGGTTATTCTGAGGGACACGTTCAGCCAAGCTACGACAAACAGTATGTACGCGATTGGCTGAAAGCCCACTGGGACATGCAAGGAGAGCCACCTCATCTTCCAGAAGAGGTTATTGAGGGCACGTCCGAGCGTTATCGTACGGCATTCCAGATTATTACGGGAACTGAGTTTGTACCACTGAAGGAGACCAATGTCACTGCGTGACACCATTACAGGCGCAACCAAAGAAGCGCGTGAGGCTACCGCAAGCCTTTCAAAGAAAGAAACCTCTGAGGAGACTGAGCGTCCTTCGTATTCCGCTTTTGGTCGCAAATCTGCTGCTACTGCTAAACCAGTACGAGAGGCAGCTGCGTCTGTACGCGTGAGTGGCTCTGGCTCTGGCTCCAGCGCTCCAAAGAGCAAAGAGGAAAAGCGTGCTGCACGCGCTCGTCAGCGCGAGCGCGAGGATATTCGCAGCCGTGGATTTGAGGCTATGCTGCGCGCGGATCCAGACTATCATCGTGCCGAGCGCGTTTGGTGGGTTTTCCTAGGTCTTGGCTTTGTTGCAACCATCATTACACTGGTGCTTTCGTATATGGTTCCTGAGTCAAGGGACCTGAACACCGGCGTTGGTATGATTTCTGCCATCATGCTGGTCTTTGCTTACTTCTGCATCTTTGGTTCGGTTGTCTACAGCTTCTTTAAGATGCGTCCTCTTCGCAAGAAGATCGAGGCTAAGGTTGCTGGCATGACCGACAAGAAGCTCAACGATTTCTACCTCGAACGTCAGGCTGAGTACGACAGAAAGAGAGCCGAGCGCAAGGCTCGTCGCAAGTAGCAGTATCGCGCTGCTGCCGGCGCCGCAAGCGTTGGCGAGATTTGCGTACGCGAGCCTACGTGAGTAGAATATCCCACATGCCTTCGTAGCTCAGGGGATAGAGCACCGCTCTCCTAAAGCGGGTGTCGGCCGTTCGAATCGGCCCGGGGGCACCATTGATTTTAAACCGGCAGCTTCGTGCTGCCGGTTTTTCTCTGTTGTGGCGTGTCAGCGTCGGTTTTTAGGCTTGGCGTACAAAATGGCGCAGCTTTGGTAGGTTTTGCTGAAGAATCGACTGGCTTTTAATCAAGATAACCGGATAACTGGGCTCAATGTCTGACATTTAGAGAGCCTCAATACTTGATATACATTTCTATGCATAAACTTTATTTAATATGCTTAATAATGAATAGATATATATAAGAAATTTAACTATAGGTAAATTCCGTATCTAAGGAACACACCTATGTCAGATAATCTGTCCAATTGCGAGCATATTACACACCTAATGACGATAAT
>CAJZJP010000052.1:0-5070 GCA_916050095.1 uncultured Atopobium sp. | reverse complement strand
CTCCTTCTGAAAGCGATACATTTCTTCTACACGGGTCTTCTCGGCATGTTCTTTTTCAATGCGCTTTTTAGCTGATTCTAGAGCCTTGATAACTTGTTTACGGGGGTCCTCGCTATAACGAGCTATGAGTTCGTATACCTCAGTCTCTGGGGCATCGCTTAAACGAGCAATTATATCTTTAGCAGAATCAGCCATGTTTTCTCCAAACTACACGACTATGGTACTAAAAAAGCCGCCCGGAGGCGGCTTTAAAGAGCATATGAAGTTGATTAGCGCTTCTCGCGAAGACGAGCAGCCTTACCAACACGATCGCGCAGGAAGTAGAGCTTAGCGCGGTGAACAACACCGTGGCGAAGAACCTCAAGCTTAGCAATCTTTGGTGAGTGAAGTGGGAAAGTACGCTCAACACCAATGCCAAAGCTGATCTTACGAACGGTAAAAGTCTCACGGGAACCCTCGCCGGAAAGACGAATGATGTCACCCTGGAAGACCTGCTCACGAGTACGGTCACCCTCGACAATGCGATAGTGAACCTTTACGTTGTCACCAACGCGGACCTCAGGAATGTCCTCGCGGATCTGCTGACGCTCAATAGCGCGAATGTAGTCCATTGTTTCCTCATCTCTAGAGGTGCCGACGCCCTTGCGAACGACACATAGTTAACACACAGACGGAAAGTATACGTGAATACTTTCCACTGTACAAGGGTTAGTTTGGATAAAACTTACTTTACATATCTTCTTTTACCCCAGGAACGAGGAAGGCGAAGATCTTCAAACACCCTGGTTGCATATCTATCGGTCATACCAGACACGTAATCTGCTACTTGGATTTCTGGATGATCAAAGTCATGACACTTATATTCTGAAGGAACCTCATCTAAATGGTTAACAAAGTAATCAAACAGCTCAATGATGAGGTCATATGCCTTGGGTTCTTCGTATTTTGCGTCTCCTGATGCGTACAGATTAGCAAACAGGAATGCTCTCATGGTCATCATAGCGCCCCACATGGAGTCGGTCATTTTAATATCGCCTACGCGAGAGCTCTCAGAGACAATATCGTGAACCATGTTTTCAATGCGCTCAGGTGAGCTATTTCCCAACACCTCTCGAGCTTCAGTTGGGAGATACTCCTCCGAAAGAAGTCCTGCTCGTTTTGCGTCATCAATATCGTGCGTTACATACGCAATGCGGTCCGAAATAGCAACAATTCTTCCTTCTGCTGTTTCTGCACGTAGATTACCTGAATGGCATCTAATACCATCAATAACCTCATGAGAAAGATTAAGACCTTGTCCGTCTTTCTCCAGATACTCAACAATGCGGGCGCTCTGCTGATTATGAGCAAAAATATACTCATTTTCTGGAGCATCGGGGTCCATTCCCCTATACAGGCTAATGGCGTGCGAAAGCGCCTTCTCGCCAATATGACCAAACGGCGTATGACCTAAATCATGTCCAAGTGCAATTGCCTCAGTCAGGTCTTCGTTTAAGCCAAGAGGACGAGCAATTGAGCGTGCAATCTGCGAAACCTCAAGCGTATGAATAAGACGAGTCCTATAGTGGTCCCCTTCTGGGGCGAGAAAAACCTGTGTCTTGTGAGCAAGTCTTCTGAAGCTCTTGCTATGCAAAATACGGTCTCTATCACACTGATAGCAAGTACGATACTGGTCAGGTTCCTCTGCAATCGCACGACCTTTACTTTGATCAGAAAAAGCCGCTTCAGGAGATAAGATTTGATGCTCGCGAGCTTCAAGATCTTCTCGTCTAATGGATAACATAGAACCTCCTTGTACCTGCATCTTTACCTCATAATAGCAGGATATTACTATCTAGCAAAAGAGGGCGACCGAAGCCGCCCTCTAGAGTTTGTTGCAGTGTGTCTAGAAGAAAACCTACTTAGTAGCAATCTTCTGTGGACCACCGTTAGCCTGAATCTTAGCCTGTGCTGCAGCAAGACGTGCAATTGGTACACGGTATGGTGAGCAGGAGACATAGTCAAGACCAAGGTTGTAGTACATGTGGATGGACTCTGGATCGCCACCAGTCTCACCGCAGACACCAATGGTGAGGTTAGGATTACCCTTACGGCCACCCTCAACGCCCATACGGACAAGCTCTGCGACACCCTTATCAAGGGTTGCAAATGGGTTGGTCTTAACAATCTTGCGCTCAAGATAGAGAGGCATGAATGCAGACTCAACGTCGTCACGAGAGAAGCCAAGGCAAGTCTGGGTGAGGTCGTTAGTACCGAAGGAGAAGAAGTCTGCGTGCTTAGCAATCTCCTCAGACATGATAGCTGCACGTGGGAGCTCGATCATGGTACCAACTGGGATGTTGAGCTCAACACCGTACTCATCAGCGACCTGCTTGATGGTCTCCTCAACCTCTTCACGGACCTGGATGAGCTCCTCTTCGAAGCCAACCAGAGGAACCATGATCTCTGGGCGAGGGTCAAGACCAACGCGCTTGAGCTCTGCAGCTGCGCTTGCGATAGCGCGAACCTGCATAACGTTGAGCTCTGGGTAGACAAGGCCAAGGCGGCAGCCACGGAGGCCGAGCATTGGGTTTGCCTCCTGGAAGGCGTCAAACTTAGCGAGAAGAGCACGCTTTGCAGCGGCGTCCTTACCCTGCTCCTCATCATGAGCAATCTCAACGTCAAGCTCACGTGGGGAATCAAGGAACTCATGCAGTGGTGGGTCAAGAAGACGGACAACAACGTCTTTGCCGTCCATTACCTTGAACATACCAAGGAAGTCACCCTTCTGAGCACGGCCAAGCTGCTCAATAGCAAGCTGCTTAACGTCCTCAGAGTCTGCAAGAATGAAGTCCTGAATGAGGTGCTTACGCTCACCAAGGAACATGTGCTCTGTACGGTCAAGACCAATTGCCTCAGCGCCGTTATCAACGGAAGTCTGAGCATCTGCTGGGTTATCAGCGTTTGCACGTACGCCAATGACGCGACCACGGGACTCGTCAAGGCGGACCTCATCTGCCCATGCAAGGATGGTCTGGAGGTCACCAGAAAGCTCTGGCTGGACAAGCTCAACAGCACCAAGGATGACGTCACCAGTGGTGCCGTCGATGGAGATAACATCGCCCTCGTTAACAACAAGACCGGAATCAGCAACGGTGAAGCGCTTGTTAGCAGCGTCAATGCGAAGTGTATCAACACCGCAGACGCAAGGAGCGCCCATTCCACGAGCAATAACAGCTGCGTGGCTGGTCTTGCCGCCGTGGGAAGTTAGGATGCCCTCTGCAGCAACCATGCCGTGGAGGTCATCTGGAGTGGTCTCCCAACGGACAAGAATACAAGGCTTGCCTGCCTCTGCAAAAGCCTCAGCGTCTGCAGAAGAGAAGACTGCAGCACCAACAGCGGCACCAGGAGAAGCGTTAAGACCCTTAGCAATGGTCTCGTACTCGGCGTTAGGATCAAACTGTGGGTGCAGAAGCTGATCGAGCTGCTCAGGAGCAACGCGAGAAACAGCCTGCTCCTTAGTAATACGACCCTCTTCGTACATCTGAATTGCAACCTTAAGTGCAGAGAGAGCAGTACGCTTACCAACACGAGTCTGAAGCATCCAGAGCTTACCATTCTCAATGGTGAACTCGATGTCCATCATGTCTGCGTAGTGATCCTCAAGAATCTCAAAGACGTGGAAGAGCTCCTCGCCTGCCTCCTTGAGTGCAGGAACCTTAACGAGGTCTGCAATAGGCTCAGTATTACGAATACCAGCAACAACGTCTTCGCCCTGAGCGTTGATCAGGAAGTCGCCGTAGCGCTCGTTAGTACCATCTGCAGGGTTACGAGTAAATGCAACGCCAGTTGCAGAAGTCTCACCCTTGTTACCAAAGACCATGACCTGAACGTTAACTGCAGTACCAAGCTCATCAGGAATCTTGTTCTGCTTGCGGTAAAGGATTGCGCGGTCGTTCATCCAAGAACCAAAGACTGCCTGCTCAGCAAGGCGGAGCTGGAGGTAAGGATCAGATGGGAAGACAGCGTAGCCGTTCTTGGAGACCTCTGGGTGCTCCTTAACGTCAACGTTTGCTGCAAAGATGCCCTTGAACCAAGTTACAAGGTCACGAAGGTCATTTGCGTCCAGCTCTGTATCAAGCTTAACGCCCTTCTCGGCCTTCTTAGCAGCAATTGCATCCTCAAAGAGCTGTCCAGAGACGCCCATAACAACGCCAGAGAACATCTGAACAAAACGACGGTAAGAGTCCCAAGCAAAGCGCTCATTACCAGTCTGCTTAATGAGGCCCTGAACGGACTCATCGTTAAGACCAAGGTTAAGAACAGTGTCCATCATGCCAGGCATGGAGAATGGAGCACCGGAACGGACGGAGACAAGCAGTGGATCTTCTGCATCGCCGAGCTTCTTGCCCATGCGCTCCTCAAGAGTTGCCATTGCAGCGTCAATCTCATCAGTGACGCCCTCAGGCCAGACGTTGCCGTTGTTGGAATAAGCAACGCAAGTTTGGCAAGTAATTGAGAATCCTGGAGGTACAGGCAGACCAATCTTAGACATCTCTGCAAGGTTTGCACCCTTGCCACCAACAATCCACTTTGCCTCTTCAACGGATGCGCCAGCGACCTCAGTAACATCGTTACCGGCGTGGTCCTTTCCGAAGCTGTAAACGTGCTTCTCGGACATAACACTCCAAACTCTCAAACTGTCACACGCAAAGCGTGCACCAACACAATTGAACGCAAAGACATCAAACCAAACAAAGTAGGTTCTGTCCTCACATTCATAGTATGTTACCAACCTACGCCATTCATCTGAACAAAATAACGGTGAGCGGTCAATATCGACCGTTCACAGAATGATTTACAAACTTATGGTTGCAAATTGTGAAATTCTCCATAAAGAAAATGAGCACCCAAAGTGGATGCTCATTTAACTTTTTGATATTTTGAGGCGTCAGCACTCTCTTAGCGTGTAACTCCCTCAAAGAAAGCGCCAATTGCATGACTTGGCTCTTCACCCGTAAGCGTTGAAATAACGTTTACTGCTGGTCCCAGAAGGTCAATAGATGGGATGAGGCGCTGATCAAGCTCACG
>CAJZJP010000051.1:0-5070 GCA_916050095.1 uncultured Atopobium sp. | reverse complement strand
GAAGAGCAGATTTTGATTGTTATGGATCGCATTTTGTCTCCATTAGGAAGAAGGCTGGATAGGGTAAGTCCTATTGTTGACGCTCGACTTGAGAATGGGGACCGTGTTAATGCAGTTGCAAGTCCTGTTGCAGTGAATGGTACTTCAGTAACTATTCGAAGATTCACTGGAAAAATTACTTCTTTGGACCGGCTAGTGGAAATGAAATCGCTGCCTCAATGGCTTGCAAGATTTTTGTCTTGGGCTGTGAAGTGCAGACAGGGAATCGCGGTTGTTGGAGGAACAGGATCCGGTAAGACTACGCTTTTAAATGCACTTTCATGTGAAATTTCAAAGTCAGAAAGAATTGTCACTATTGAGGATTCAGCGGAGCTTAAGTTCGATTCGCATCCAAATGTTGTCAGGCTAGAGGCTCGGCCCGCCTCAATAGAAGGAACAGGAGAAATAACCATTAGATCATTGGTGAGAAACGCGCTCCGAATGAGGCCAGATCGCATTGTAGTAGGAGAGGTAAGAGGTGAAGAGTGCATTGATATGCTGCAGGCTATGAATACAGGTCACGACGGTTCTTTAACTACATTGCATGCCGGAACCGCTCAAGAGGCAATATTGCGCCTAGTGTTGATGGCTCGTTTTGGAATGGACTTACCTGCAGAAATCATAGAAAAGCAGATTGCCACTGCACTTGATCTGATAGTTATGTCTCAAAGATTTCCTGATGGAAAACGATATGTGACCAGCGTTTCAGAAATCTCCTTGTCTTCGTCAGGATCAATTGAAGTGCAAGAGGTGGTGTCGTTTGACGCGCAGAAAAGAAGTTGGCTTTTTGTAAAAGTTCCTTCTTTTATCAATCGTGCAATACAAGAAGGAATACTCAATAAAAAGGAGGTTACTTCATGGATGTCTTTACTTCCTCAATCACAGGAGGTGTTTTTGGAGTAATTATTTATTTTCTTGTATGCAACGGTGAGGAAAAAACTGTTTCTCAAATAAATGCACGAGTAACAGGTTATGTAGTTCAGTTTTTTCAATTTGCACGCAATAGCACTTTTGTCCAGCGCTTGCTCAAATGGGAACCTTTTTCTTATACATCAATGCAGCTACGTAATCGTTTTCTTTACAAATATGGGATTACCTTAGTCACTGATGCTTTCGTACTGTTTTTTATTAGTGGCATAGCTGGATCCATCTTGCTTGGTGTTCTATTTGAGTCTGCAATAGGTACGCTTTGCGGTGTTTTCTCGTTATTTCTCGTTCCTTATTTTCTATATGAACATGCCAAGCATCAATCTGCTTTAGAAATCGCCCATATGATGCCTTCGATTTTTAGAACAATCGCCGTTGCTCTTGGATCAGGTCTCACACTTTCACAATCTATTGAATATGTCAGTAAACACACAGAAGGTGTCGTATCAGAAAATTTTTATATTGCTGACATGCAAATCAAGTGCGGTTTTCCTATCGAAGAAGCTATTGAGGACTTGGCAGAAAGGTTGGATGCTCCAGGTGTTAATTTGCTGGCTAGCGCCTTAGTAATTTCACATAGAACAGGGTCTCCGCTTAAGAGTCTTTTACAGAAAACTGCCGAGTTAGTTGAATTACAAGAGAAGAATCAAAGGCTCATAGCAACAAAGACTGCTCAAGTTAGATTATCTGCTCGAATTGTATGTCTTCTCCCAGTTGTTTTATTGATTGTCTTGTCGCTTCTATCGCCGGACTTTCAAAAGGGTTTATTTACGCCATCGGGCGTTATATGCACATCAATTGCAATGGTCATGGATTGCGTTGCTCTTTTGATTATTCGAAGCATTATGAAAGGAGTAATGAAGTGATGGATTTACTATGCTCCGTATTATTTGCAACATGCATAGGTATTCTCGCCCTAGTTGTTCCCGTCAATTTGAATCATTTTGATGTCCATAGCTATTATCAGCAAATTATAAGAGGCATAAAAAGTCACAAGAGAATGAGCCTCCGGGCAAAGTCTGAGTTTACAAGAAAATCATGCCTACGTGAGATGCCAGAAATGATTGACATTTTGATTCTTGGGCTGTCATCAGGGCTATCTTTTGATTCAGCGCTTGATCTGTATTGTTTGCGAGAATCTGGAGAATTATCGAGAGAGCTTTCAAATGCTCATATGACTTGGAAGCTTGGTGCTACTACTCGCGAAGAAGCACTCAATCAGATGGCGGCAAAAGTAGGAGTTCCATCGCTTAAAAGCTTTGCGACTGTTGTGAATGAAGCGCTTACTTTTGGAACTCCTCTTGCAGAAATATTAGATAGACAAGCTTCAGTTCTTCGCGATGAGCAGCGTTCGCTGTTAGAAACGGAAATTGAAAAGATCCCAATTAAAATGCTCATCCCTCTAGGAACGCTGATTGTTCCAGCAATGTTACTTGCAATTTTAGGTCCCTTGCTTGGGCCTGCATTTTCTTCTTAGGAGAAAGGAAAGACGATGATGTATTTATATCAATTTTTTAGGTATCTTCGAGACTTAAAAGAGGATGAATCCGGACAGGGAACTACAGAGTATGCAATTTTAGTTGGCGTACTTGTAGTTATTGCGATTGTCGCAATCATTGCTTTTAAAGGTAAAATTTCTGAGCTTTGGGAAGCAATTACATCGGGAATTAATTCTCTATGAGCAGAAAGAGCACTGCTGCTTATTCTGTGTTCATTATTGTCACTGTATGTTTACTATTTGCTGCACTTCTCGTATTACCAAGAAAACAGGACCATTCATCAAATACGAGCTCAGACTATGTGCAGACTCATGAAAATAGAGACGACAAAAAAGCCAATGAACAGCCAATCTCATATGCAGCAGCAGAAGATTTGTTTAAACAGAATTCCGTGCAAAGAGATAGTAAAGAAACTATTCAAAACGAAGCCCAGAGTATTTTAGAGGGCTATCAGCAAAGAGCTGATTGTGTGCTTGTTTATTCCGGATATTTAGACATAGCCGGCAATGTATGGGGCTGTTTAGTTAATGGTGGAAATTGGTCAGAACTTGTGACTGTTTCTGATCAAGGAGAGATAAGGAGGGTCTCAACATGTCACATATCCACTCAAGATGCGAAGAATCTATTAGAGCAATCAAACTAGGTGTTAAGAATACACAAGGACAAGCAACGCTTGAATATGCTCTAGTTTTATTTTCGTGCTTAATTGTCATTACGTCTCTTGGTGTGATATATCACTTTGTGCAAAATGGAGCAGTTGTTCAACTGGCTACTCAAGCTGCTTCACATACTATGCATGACTCTCTTTTAGATTTAGCCAAAGATGTTCTCTCGTTTTAAACAGAATGCTGGTCAAGCGTCAGTAGAAGCTGCGCTGTTATTTCCCGTTATTCTGATGATTATTGCATTGCTTGTAGAACCTGTTTGCATTCTCTATACAAAGACAGTTATGGATGGAGCCTGTGCAGAAGGATTAAGAGTAGCAACAACGTCTTCTGACACTGAGTTAATAGAGTCCTATATCAAACGCAGACTTAAGGCTATACCAGAGATACCTCTATTTCATAAGGGTGGAGATGAGGACTGGAATATCTCTATTGATAAAAAAGAAAACGATGTCTTGATTGAAATTACGGGTCATGTGGCAGCGATGCCGCCAATAGGCTGGTGTTTATTCCTTGCAGGTCAGACGGATAACCAAGGGATTGTCTTGCATTCAAGTTTATCTGCTAGTACGTATCCAGATTGGATTGAGGGTTCTTATGCGGATTGGATTGCCTTTTGGAAAGGATAAACATAAGAGAATAAAGCTTGGACTTTCCATGTTTATAGACGATAAAGGCGGTATTACGTCAATCGCTTTTGCAAGTGCGCTTTTAGTATGTCTAGCGCTTGTATTCGCACTGGTATCGGTCGCTTGGGTTTCATCGAGAGCATACAAAACTCAGTCAATAGCAGATGCGGCTTCTATGGCAGGAGAAAATGTCGTAGCTAAATACACAACTATTGCGCAGGTAATTGATGCAAGCATTTTGAGTCTTGGGTTATCAGGATTGTTATGTGTTGGAGCCGGATTGGTTGCTTCATGTGTTCCAGGTTTAGCTTCAGCGGGTTCTAAATTGTGTGATGCAGGTTTTAAGACACTTGAAGCGCGTAAAAAATTTGCTACTTCAGCTTGTGAAGGCTTAGAGGAAACTGAAAAAATGCTTCCAGTTTTTGCAGCAATGGCGGCGAGCTCTTGTATACAAAAGAACTCTACTGATGCGGGTAACTTCGTGGGATCAGCTCTTTTATTTCCCGCTCAGTCACAATCTGATTTTGGACATTTAAATAGCGACGTTTCGTCAGATGAATTAAAAGAACAGAGCGAGCTATTACAGCAGATAGCAAAAGAAATTGAAGAGTTACAGAGTAGGGCAGAGTCATCTAAACGGAGGGCGTGGGAGGCAGACTGTGGTGGAGGTCCGTATTCTATGCGTGAGAGAGCGGAGCATCTTGCTGGTCTTTCTGGGGATACAAATCCATCTATCCCGTCGCCAACTTCTTGGACGTTCGGTATCGCTTTAAAGCGAGCTAGAGCATATTACAGAGCTCGATATGATCAAGAAATTGTCAATGGAAGCACTGCAGAAGAATTACGTGATTCTGCTATACGAAAAGCGTTTTACAACTTTGCGTTTACGGAACTTTCTAAAGGATTTTATAAAGAAACAGCTGATGGTGAGGTTGAAATGAATTTGCCTCGATTACCACATAATTTAGAAGAGACAAAGAAAACAGACCTGTATCTAAAGCCTATTTGGCCTTGCACCTATGAAAATGGCGAGAAAACCATTCATGCTCATAGGTCTTGTCCAGGAGCAACAGGAGAAAACGCGGGATTTGCATCGCTACAAGATTTAGATTCTGGAGCGGTTCATGAGTGTCAACATTGTCATTTTACGAGCAGCGATGTGGGAAGAGTGGCTTCTGCTTCGACAAATATTGATAACGGGTTTGAGTATTACTGGAAAATCGTAGTCGAAGAGTCTGAAGTTTATGAATCATCACGTCAGCAAATAAAAGATTTGCGAAAAAAGTTGTCTGAAGCTGCAGATAAATCAAC
>CAJZJP010000050.1:0-5200 GCA_916050095.1 uncultured Atopobium sp. | reverse complement strand
ATGTCACTTGGCTTTATGAATCTTTTGCCCATTCCACCGCTTGATGGCGGAAAAATTTTGATTGAAGTAATTCAGGTCATCATAAGAAGACCGCTGTCTATCAAAGTTCAAAACATTTTGTCTTACCTTGGACTGGCGTTTTTCCTGTTTGTCTTTGTTGTAGCGCTCCGAAACGATATCCTTCATTTGCTGTTTAGGTAGCTGATTTTATGTTTGAGATTGCTCGCACAAAAACTCATCCCGTTATGGTTGGATCCGTCCAGGTTGGCGGAGGCGCTCCCGTTTCTGTTCAGTCCATGTGCACCACCAAAACTGATGATCCAGATGCCACACTCCATCAGATCAAAGAGCTTGCAGAAGCCGGTTGCGAGATTATTCGCGTAGCAATTCCTGACGCAAAAGCGCTTGATGGCTTTGAAGAGATTTGCAAATACTCTCCACTTCCTGTTGTCGCCGATATTCACTTTGACTACAAGCTTGCGCTTGAAGCTGCAAAGCGAGGTGCTGCTGCGCTTCGTATTAATCCAGGCAACATTGGCTCTATGGAACGCGTGGACGCTGTTATTGATGCAGCTAAAGAGGCCCATATTCCTATCAGAATTGGTGTTAACGCAGGCTCTCTTGCTAAAGAATTTGATACAAGACAGGATATGACCCTTGTCGAGAAACTCGTGGCGTCGTCAAAGTCTTTTGTAGAGCATTTCTCTTCTCGCGGTTTTGACGATATTGTCTTGTCTGCAAAAGCCCACGATGTTCCCACTACACTTGCGGTATATCGAGCGCTTTCCAAGGAGCTTCCACAGATTCCTCTGCATGTAGGCGTTACAGAAGCTGGCGCATTAAGGCAGGGAACGGTAAAGAATTCTGCTGCGGTGGGCATTTTGCTTGAGAGCGGCATTGGCGATACCATGCGCCTTTCTCTAACGGCCGATCCCGTAGAAGAAGTCCACGTAGCATGGGAGCTTCTTGCAGCCCTTGGTATGCGTCGCATTAAGCCAGAGCTGGTGAGTTGCCCCACCTGTGGCAGGTGTGGCGTTGATATGATTCCTATTGCAGAAGAAGTTACCAAACGCTTGGATGGCGTTCGTGCTCCAATTTCTGTAGCTGTCATGGGATGCGTTGTTAATGGACCTGGTGAGGCTAGGGGTGTTGACCTTGGTGTAGCCTGCGGCAAAGGTCAAGCAGTGTTGTTTGAAAACGGCAATCCTATTAGAAAAGTGCCTGAAGATAAGATTGTTGATGAGTTATTCGCCGAAATTGAGAATCGTTTTGGCAAAAAATAAGTAAACTATACGTATTACTTCATATTGAAAGGAAACTACCTTGAAGCACTGGATGCGCATGTCTTCTTTGTATGCACCAACACTCAAAGAAGACCCAGCTGAGGCTGTACTTGCAAGTCACCGCCTGCTCCTTCGTGCTGGCATGATCAGAAAGACCGCTGCAGGCCTCTACTCTTATCTGCCACTTGCATGGCGCTCTCTTTTAAAGATTGAGGCCATCATCCGCGATGAGATGGATGGCATTGGTGCTCAGGAGATTCTTGTTCCTATTATGACCCCCGCTGAGCTCTGGGAAGAGTCTGGTCGTTGGGACGTCTACGGAGACGAGCTCATGCGTATGCATGATCGCCACGACCGTCAGTTTGCTCTTGGTCCAACGCACGAGGAAACTTTCACAGATCTTATTAGAAACGAGCTTAAGAGTTATAAGCAGCTTCCTGTAACGCTCTATCAAATTCAGGATAAGTTCCGTGACGAGCGTCGTCCACGTTTTGGTCTTATGCGCGGCCGTGAGTTCATTATGAAAGACGGATATTCCTTCTCGGCAAATCAAGAGTCGCTGCAAGAGTGCTATGACCAGGAGAAGGTTGCTTACCAGAACGTTTGTGACCGTACGCGTCTTAAGGCTCTGCAGGTAGTTGCAGACTCTGGTCAGATTGGTGGAGACACCTCTGTTGAGTTTATGGCGCTGGCAGAGGCTGGCGAGGCAAGTTTGGTCTATTGTGATTGCGGCTATGCTGCAGATACTGAGGCAGCGGCTGCAAAGATCAACGTAGAAGAGCGTGAGTCTGGCAAGATGTGTGAGATTCACACTCCTGGTATTGGCTCCATTGATGATGTAGCTGAGTTCCTTCATGTTTCACCTGCGGCAACTCGTAAGGCTCTAGCTCTTGTTGACGGAAACGGTAAGCCAGTTGTGTGCTTTGTTCCAGGCACACATGAGCTCAATGAGGTCAAAGCTGAGCACGTCTTTGGTGACTATCACATGATGACCGATGAAGAGCTTGAGGAGTATGGCCTCATCAAGGGCTTCATTGGACCTGTTGGTCTACCTGAGGGTATCCGCGTTGTTGGAGACCTCTCTCTTGAGGATACTCAGTGGTGGCTCTGCGGTGCTAATAAGGCAGACTACCACCTTGATCACGTTGAGCTTGGCCGTGACTTTGAGATTAACGAGTGGAAAGACCTTGTCACTTCTCAGGAGGGCGATATTTGTCCTGAGTGTGGTCTTCCTCTGCATGCTGCTCGCGGTATTGAGGTTGGCCAGGTCTTCCAGCTTGGCACCAAGTACTCTTCAGCCCTTAACGCCACCTTCACCGACGAAAACGGCGAGGATAAGCCTCTGGTTATGGGCTGCTACGGCATTGGTGTTTCCAGGCTGCTTGCTGCTGTTGTTGAACAATACAATGACGAGAAGGGCATCAAGTGGCCAGTCTCTGTTGCTCCTTATGAGGTTTCTGTTCTTTGCCTCTCTGACAAAGATCCAGAGATTTGGGATGCTGCAGGTGCTGTAGCTGACGCTTGCGTTGCTGCTGGACTTGAGACTGTTGTTGATGACCGTGCAGAGCGTCCTGGCGTCAAGTTTGCTGATGCAGACCTTATTGGCTTCCCATGGCAGGTTATTGTGGGCAAGAAGGGCGTTGCAAACGGCATCGCAGAAGTCAAAGAGCGTGCTACCGGCGAGCGCTTTGAGGTTGCCCTTGATGAGGTTGCCTCTTGGTTGGCAGAGAAGATTCTTCCAGAGCGCGAGCTTTAAAATATACAACCAATTAGAAAATTGTCGATAAAAACAGAGCTTTGGTTTGCTATAGTATTTTCCGCACCACGTTCGGGGAATTAGCTCAGCTGGGAGAGCGCATGACTGGCAGTCATGAGGTCAGGGGTTCGATCCCCCTATTCTCCACCACGCATTCTGGCGGCGGCATCAGTCGCCGCTTTTTTCTTACGGGCTCATGGCGCAACGGTTAGCGCAGGGGACTCATAATCCCTGGGTTGGGGGTTCAAATCCCTCTGGGCCCACCAAACACACATGTGGCGAGAAACCCCTTTGGTTTTCTCGCCATTTCTTTTACCGAAACACTCTACCGTTTAATGATTCGATTACTTAATTTATATAAAAGACGGGTACAATAGCCAAAGTGATATTTGATAGATAGGGGATATATGACTCCTGAGACTCGCAAAATGAAGCTCTTTAGTCTGGCGCTTTTGATTGGCGGACTTTTAGGTCTTGTTAATGTTGCGGTTCTTGTAATTGGTGCTGGTCCATCAATTGATTCCGCTCTTCTTTTGCTTGCAAGTATGATCTCGCTTCTAACTGGTGGTTATGCAGCTAGAGAGGCTAATGTACCTAATAGAGCTGTTGCTGCCTATCCAATGATTTTTGGATCATGCGTTGTATTAGCTGCTATTGTTGTTGGACAGTTGGTGCTTAAACCATCTGTTACCTTGCAGTTTATTGAGCTATTTGCACTTTTGGCAATGGCCAGCGCTATTGCCCGAGGATCTCATAAAGTTAAAAAGTCTCTTGAGGCCAAGTAAATTATTTTGTTGACGTCGTTTTATTGTTCTAGCTCCTCTTGTGTACGTTTTTCTTTGTGAACTGACTTGTTGGGGGTTTGTATGGATCGTGGAACTAAGTTGATGATGGCGCTTTCCTCTATGCTTGGTGCGCTGGGCGTTGCCGGAATTGTCATCTTTGCCTTCTCAGTTGGCTATGGTCGTTTCTCTTCAAGCATGATTGTGCTTCTGCTGTGCAGCTTAATGGCAGTTTATTGCTGCTATATTCTGCAGAAATGCATCAGCTTGGCTAAAGACTTTGAGAAAACCCACGGCATTGTCCGTCTTGTTGCTGGTATTGAGCTTATTCTCTTTACCATTGAATGGGTTTTTGTATCGCAGCTTTCATCTCAGCCTATGGTAATTACGCCAATGATTCTTCAGCTTATCTTCCTGGGAATTATTCTTGTTCAGATGAATAAAGCTGTGTCTACGTATTCACCTTCAAAAAAGTCAAAAGCTAGAAATTAGCGTCATTGTTTGTTATTATTGCAAGTCGTTCGGGCGATTGGCTCAGGGGTAGAGCACTTCCTTCACACGGAAGGGGTCGCTGGTTCAAATCCAGCATCGCCCACCATAGAAATTTAAAGGCCTAGGTAACTGGGCCTTTTTTTGTTAGTACTTAGTTACAGTAATGACTAATATTTATTGCCAAGCACACATCTTAGAGCTTCCCTTATATACTTGAGCTCTAGGAAAGGGGAGATGTATGACAGATTCAACTAACAATTCCAGCACTCTTAATCCAGTCGAGCAGTTTGATATGTATGTTGCTCACGTTGGCATTAACGCAAGCAATGCGGACGAGGCAGAAAAGATTGCCAACCTGTTTACCGCTCTTATGGGACTTCCAACTATTGAGCAGCCACCCTCATTTTTTGCAGGGACCCTGGTAGAGGTCATGAAACAAAATGGCCGAGGCACAAAGGGTCATATTGGCTTCCATGTTAACAATATTCCTGCTGCCGAGAAGTACTTTGCAGGTCGTGGCTTTGAAATCGATGAGTCATCTAGAAGGCTTAATTCAGATGGCAGTACGTTTTTGGTCTATTTCAAAGACGAGATTGCTGGCTTTGCTATTCATCTCACCATGGATAATTAGGCTATTCCATCAATCTTATTGACGATTTTTTGGCGAGAAGATCTTTCAAGTAGAGGGGTCTTCTCGCATTTTGTGTGTGAATGGATAGGGAATAGCTGTTTATAGCTAATTCTTATTGTTGACGATATGAAAATTTAATAAATTGCAATTTAGAATGCAGTTTATATTCATTTTAATGATATTTTCTTTTATCATTTGATTTAGATATTTGTAATCCTTTATGGATTTGGAAGGTTTGAAGTGAAAAAGTTCAAGT
>CAJZJP010000049.1:0-5228 GCA_916050095.1 uncultured Atopobium sp. | reverse complement strand
GATCTCCGATGGTTCCAGAAGTAGTCAGAGAGACAGATGCGTTCTTGAACTCAGTATCACCGGGATACCAACGATACGAGGTGTTGAGCGCTCCATGATTGTGTACAACGCCCTCTGCAGTACCCGTAAGTACCAGCTGATCTCGAGAAAAACCAGCAGACGTTACGGTTAACGTTAAAGGATTAGTTCTGCCAGCGTAACAAGGACTGCCGCTACTGGCTTCACAGCTAACAAAGGTGCCCTTCCACGTTCCCACCAGTCCGCTGTAGTCGTACTTAAGTCCTGCCGAGGGGCTGACTGTGTCGAGCGACCAGGTGCCCGTAGAGGCATCAAACGTAAATGAAGCCGTAATATCGCAGGTGAGCGAGCCATAGAAGGTTGGCGAAACACCTGACATTCTTACCCAGCAAGTCTGCTGTTCACGATCAAAACCCGCATCAAGAACAGTGAAGGTTGCACCAGAGAACTGCGAACTATAAGAAATAGCTTCGTTTGGATTTTTCTCGTCAAGCTTGGCCAGTACATCGCTAATGGCATCAAGAACTTTTGTTGTGGAAACACCTGAAGTTGCCTGGTAGGAGACAGATTGGGTCTCTTCGTCACCAATAGCGTTCCAACCCTGGGTATTTGCGTATCCTAACTTGGAAATCTTTGTGGCAGCAATTGCGTTACCCGTGTAGGTAAGGCGTACGACAGAGTTGGCGTAGCCTGTGGCGCCAAACTGAGCAGCATCGCTGGAGATTGCCGTGGTACTTCTGGTGCGAGAAACAACCTCAATGCCGGTCAGCAGTAAGGATTCATCAGCGTCATACTCACCAGGAGTCCAAGCTGGGGCTTCAGCTCGTGTACGAGCGTCAGCGATAACAGTATCTGTTGAAGGGACATTGCTCACGCGAATAAAGAAGACGATAACCGCAGATAAAAGGGCAAGACTTAAGAGCGCAAGAATGCCAGAAAGCAGGCTGTAGCGGCGTACAAACCTAAAAAGTGCACGACGCCTACTACGAAGATAGCTTGAGAACGTATCAGCAACATCTTTTATAGAGGTTGCATCATCGTCAGACGCTGCATCACTCGCGCTAGTAGCGCTTTTGGAAGGAACTTCGGCAGTTTTGGACTCTGAGTGTTCGTGGGCACTCTCTTCAAGCTCTTTGAGGCGAGCTTCTACCGCAGAAAGATCTTGCGTTAGAGCTGCATCGTTTACGATTTTCTCCAGGTCAGTTGTGCTGTCTGCATCGTTTTCAGAAGAGTCTTCATCTGAAGCTGAGTCATCCTTGTCCTCTTCGCCGTCTTCGTCTAGACCAGGGAAGATGGGGCTGACAATTTCCATGATGTAGTCTTCGTCAGCGGCAGCCATGTCAGCAGCAATAGGGTCGGTGACCTCTTCAGGCTCGTCGGTTTTCTCGCCATCAGCGTCAGCTGCCTCAACGGCCTGAGCATCAAGGGTCTTCTGATCAGAAGAGGTGTCCTCTGCAGCAGGCGTGTTATCTGGTTGTGAAGTTTTATTCTTAGAAGTCATGGCGCCTCATTACCGTATGAACCTGCTGTAATTTTCTCACAATTACGTAACTTGTGTACCCTCATCCTGTGCAGATAGCGAGGTATCGGTTTAAAAACTGCCTAGTGGTGGTACACTTCTTTAGTTGAAATCTCACCTCGCAAGCAGCTTGCGCTACAGTTTGGCCACAGGCTTATAAGCCAAGCGCGCACGAGGCACTTATCTTAGGAGCAGGAATGCGTGACAAGCTAGAAAAAATCGTTGAGGCCTATGCTGAGCTTGAGCAAAAGCTTGCAGACCCAGCCGTTGTCTCTGATCCAAAAGAGTATGCTCGCGTAGCAAAAGAGCACTCTAATCAGGCGGACTTGGTTGCTCACGCCAATAAGTACATCACTGCCCTCGATGACATTGAGGCTGCAAAAGAGCTTCTCAACGCCACTTCTGATCCAGAAGAAAAAGAGATGTTGCAGGAAGATATTGCTGCTAATGAAGAGATGCTTCCTCAGCTTGAGGATGAGATCAAGGTCATGCTGATCCCAGGCGATCCAAATGACGAGAAGGACACTATCGTTGAGATTCGCGCTGGTGTTGGCGGCGACGAGGCAGCAATCTTTGCAGGTGACCTTTTCAAGATGTATGAGCGCTTTGCCGAGGCTCGTGGTTGGAAGACAGAGGTTCTGTCCAGCTCACCTTCTGAGGCAGGTGGCTTTAAGACTATTGAGTTTAAGGTCACTGGCGATAAGGTCTATTCAGTTATGAAGTATGAATCCGGTGTTCACCGCGTTCAGCGCGTTCCTAAGACTGAGTCTCAGGGCCGTATCCAGACCTCAACCGCAACCGTTGCAGTTCTTCCAGAGGCTGACGAGATTGATATTCAGATCAACCAGGAAGACCTGCGTATTGATACCTACTGCGCATCCGGCCCTGGCGGTCAGTGCGTTAACACCACGTATTCCGCAGTTCGTATTACTCACCTGCCAACAAATACCGTTGTTCAGTCTCAGGACCAGCGTTCTCAGATTCAGAACCGCGAGGTCTGCATGCAGATGCTTCGTGCCCGTCTTTACGAGATGGAGCTTGAGCGTCAGCAGGCTGAGCAGGGTGCAGAGCGTCTTTCCCAGATTGGTCATGGCGCACGTTCCGAGAAGATCCGCACATACAACCAGCCACAGGACCGTGTAACCGACCACCGCGTTGGCTTCAACGGCACCTACAACGGCGTTCTTCTTGGCGATACGCTGCCATCCGTTATTGAGGCTCTTGCTGCAGCGGAGCGTGCCGAGAAACTCGCTCAGGCTGTCTAAGGCGCAAACTTCATGACAGATGAAGTTTGGACAATCCAGAAAATCTTGACGTGGACTACTCAGCACCTGGAAAAGAAGGGTGATGAGCATCCACGTCTTTCTGCAGAATGGCTCCTGTCCGCAGTGACAGGTCTTTCTCGCGTGCAGCTCTACACTAACTTTGACAAGCCGCTTTCTGCGGATGAGCGCGCTCGTATGCGCGAGGCAATTAAGCGCCGTGCAGAGGGCGAGCCGCTTCAGTACGTGACGGGTGAGATGCCCTTTAGGCACCTGGTACTTACGTGCGAGCCTGGTGTGCTTATTCCACGACCAGAGACAGAAGTGCTGGTAGACGTTGCGCTCGAAGGCGTTGATGCAGCAATTCCAAACGCTAACGGAGAAGTGCGTGTACTTGAGGTTGGCGTTGGAACGGGCTGCATATCGCTCTCTATTGCCACTGAGCGCCCACAGACACGCGTCTACGCCACGGATCTTTCTCCTAAGGCAATTGCGCTGGCAACTCGCAACAGAGACGCCTTGGACCTCCAGGAGCGTGTAGAGCTCATTGAGTGTGACCTGGTAGAAGGCGTACCTGCTGAGCTTGCACAGTCCTTCTCGGTATTGGTGTCTAATCCGCCCTACATTCCTACAAGCGTACTTGAGCAGGAAGTTCCTGCCGAGGTCAAAGGCTTTGAGCCTGAGTTAGCGCTTGACGGGGGAGAGGACGGCTTGGACGTCTACAGGAGGTTGCTTGAAGCGGCTCCTCGTATGCTTCTGCCTGGAGGAATGCTTTGTGTTGAACTCTATGAGGGGCACCTGGATAAGGCGGCGCACCTTGCCGAGGAGCAGGGTGTGTGGGAGTCCGTTGAGGCCAAAGAGGATTTGACGCACAGGCCGCGCATTCTTGTAGCGCGTCTAGCAAAGTAGCACTTCAGACGCTTGGCGAGAAAATCTGTGCAACGCGTATCACTGCGCATCAGACAACATTGCGCCACACACAACATTGCGCAGCACATAACATCGCGCCGCACACAACAAAGAGTTGAGGGTTTATGGGAGAGTACATCAAAGTTGATCAGATGAATCCGGATGCATCTGTAGTTTCTTTAGCTGTTGAGGTAGCGCGTCGTGGCGGCGTGCTTATTATGCCTACCGATTCTGTCTATGGTATTGGCGCTGCTGCAACTCCTCAAAACCAAGGTCATAAGCGTATCTTTGAGATTAAGCAGCGTCCTTCAACGCAGACGCTTCCTTGGCTTGTGGGCAGTAAATCTGACCTGCAGAAGTATGCGCACATCACACATGACTGGGCAAATAAGCTGGTAGAAGCCTATTGGCCAGGAGCTCTTACGCTGGTAGTCACCGCATCAGATAATGTTCCTGATGAGTACGTCTTGCCAGATAACAGGACCATTGCGCTTCGCATGCCCAATTCGCCGCTTGTGTGTCAGATCGCTGAGCAGCTAGGGACTCCTCTGGCAACTACCAGCGCAAATACGCACGGAGCTCCTTCTGCAGTTGATGGATGTGGTCTTGAGGCAGGCCTTGTTGAGCAAGCGGATCTGACGCTTGATGGAGGTCCAGCACCTCTTGCTATTGCGTCTACTATTGTCGACTGTACAGGCGATGAGCCGCGCATTTTGCGCGAAGGCGCCATCACAACCGAGGATATTCTCGCCACTGCGGGATTTGCAAAATAGATAAAAAATCCTATCCCTTTTATGTGTTTTGGCTGCAGCTTTTGCCTGCATGCGGTACTCTCTATAGGAGTGAATTTTCTGAGGAGGATACGCATGCGTATTGCAGTTGGTTCCGATCACGCTGGCTTTATCCAGAAAGATCCTATCATTGAGCACATCAAGTCGCTCGGTCACGAGGTTTTGGACTTTGGTCCAGCAAATGACGACCGAGTTGATTACCCTGATTTTGCAGATAAGGTTGCTCGCGCTGTCGCAGCAGGCAAGGCAGATCGCGGCGTTCTGATTTGTGGCACCGGCATTGGTATTGCCATGACCGCTGATAAAGTCCCTGGTATTCGTGCAACTCCTGTTCAGACTGTTCAGTTCGCAGAGCTTGCTCGCGAGCACAATAACGCAAACGTCATTGGTCTATCTGGCCGATTCACCGATCTTGCTGTTAACGAGGCTATTGTGGATACTTTCCTGAGCACCGAGTTTGCAGGTGGCCGCCATGCTGGACGTGTCGAGAAGATCATGCGTGAGGATGACCCTAACTTTAAGGGTGTTGACGCTGAGTAAGTAAACAGCACATAAACGGTGCTGTCTAAGCAATACATACATAAACCTGCACGGAATGTACGTCTAGGATATAGTTGCAGACATTCAAATAAAGCGCAGGTCAAGCTCTTGGAGGGAGCATTATGGCAGATTACGATGAGTCCAGACTTACGGTTGTTGACCACCCACTAGTTCAGCACAAGCTTCACA
>CAJZJP010000048.1:0-5339 GCA_916050095.1 uncultured Atopobium sp. | reverse complement strand
TGAACGTGAGCCCGCAGGCGGTGAGCAAGTGGGAGAACGACATTAACTATCCGGATATCTCGCTGTTGCCAGATCTTGCGCGCTTCCTTGGTGTGTCTGTTGACGAGCTTTTGAGTGGCGCAAGCGCTTCCGCTCAGGAGAGCTCTGTTGCCCAGGAGAGCGCTGCTGCTAGGGAACGTGCTACTGAGGTTGTTTCTGTTGCAGCTGACGAGCCCGCAGAGATCGTAGAAGAGCCTGTAGAGCAGGACAACCAGGGTATTGCTGTTCAGTCTTCAGGTTTCAGCTTTGGCAAGCTTTTTGGTAAGAGCATGATTAAAGTCGAGAAGAACGATGAGGCTGACGGTAGCAAGAAGAAGGGTGTTCGCCTGGGCAACGGTTCTGCAAAACACGGACTGCACTTGTATGTAGTCTCCGATGACGGCGACGTTGTAGATATGTGTGTGCCTCTGGGTCTGGCAAAATTTGTTCTGAATTCGGGAATTCAGGTTAGCGGAAGCTATCTTAATCAGGAGACTCAGGAGCAGCTCTCTAACATCAACCTTGATGCGCTTATGGACGCTGCAAAGACAGGTGAGAGTGGCACACTTGTGGATATCACTTCCGGAGACGGCAACGTTGTAAAGATTTGGTTTGACTAAGCACTAACGGTTACATAGACTAATAAAAAACGAGATACGCCCGGGCAGTTGCTTGTCGGGAAACGGTCTCGTTTTTTGTTGTAAATAGTCATATACAGGTATTGAATCAATAATTTGAAGTTGACGATGTAATAAAGATTAATTTTGTAAAAGATTAATTCTATAAAAAGTGTGTATTTAGATATTTATTAATATTTTTGCACTAATTATGGAGTAAAAAAGTATTTACACTACCAAAACAAAACTTAAACGAACCTCATAAAAGGAGAGATTATGAGAGTACGAATGATTGATAACATTACTGGTAAGGTTGTTAGAGTTGCAAAACAGTTCTCTAAGGCGGTCGTAAATGCTCCAAAGGCAGCGGTGACCGTGGCAAAGACTGGTACTATTGCGCAGAAGGTTGCCATGGGAATTGCAACAACTGGTCTTGTTGCTGGTGGTGCAACTGGCATTGTCCTCAATATTCCTAAACAGGCGCCTGCTCCAGAGCAGAAGCCTGCTATTACACAGCCAACAAAGACTGAAGAGACAAAAACCGAGGATACTAAGTCTGCAGAAGAGACAAAAACTGAGGATAATAAGCCTGCAGAGGAGACAAAAACCGAGGATAATAAGTCTGCGGAAGAGATAAAAACTGAGGATAATAAGTCCGCTGCGCCTGCAGGACATTACGAGTCTGTTCAGAAGAGTAAATACGTTGAGGATGGTACCTATACAGTAGTTACCTTGACTGACGATGATGGCGATCCTATTACCTTTACTACATCTTTTGGTACTTCTACAGATGCACAGTTTAGTACTCAAGCAGAGGCCGAGGCATACCTTAATTCACAACATCAAGCACTTACACAGCGTACTGGTCGTAAAAGTGTCCTCCCTGGTAACACTGGCCGTGGTTTTAATGTCGGTGAAACTCAAACTAAAGGTCATACAGAGTATTGGACTGAACAGGTTTGGGTTTCTGGCAACTAATTAGATAAAACTTGATGCAACTGAAAATACGGGGATTGCTTAAACAATCCCCGTATTGTGTTATATGTAGTAAAACAAATTTGTAATAAAACGTATTGTTTTACGTAGTGGTATTTTGACTGGTGGTAAAACTGCCGAGCTGTTGCTTTTGGGTGCCTTGATTCGAGATGACCGAGGTCTTAGAAGGTAATCAAATTAATGCAAATGGCGTCGTCTTCTAGGTACCACTCTTCTTCACATTCATCTTTAATGAATTTATCAGGAACATACTCTGATCCTTCAAGCCAATACGATTCAAATTCTTGAGCATCAGATTGATCAATGAGCCAGCCTGATAAATCCATAGCCAATGCATTACCTATCAATGCAATATTGCCTTCACCGCAATCTAAATAGAATATTTTTCCTTGTTCTTTTGCTTTTGCTTGAACTAAAAGAAAAAAGTTGACGAATTGCTCATCTTCAATATCGTGTCTACTTTTGAGCCCCGTTATTTTCTTCAGATTGTTTTGTTTTGACATTGGTTGTCCTTTTTGCGTATATCAACTTATAGTGATTTTAACGCAGAAGCACCCCAGCAAAAAGTACCCCGGTCATCCCATAAATTGTGATAGCGAGGGTGCTTTTGTTTCACTGTAGCACACGCTTACTATGAGAAGCCATTCGGCTGCGCAATCCCATCAACTATACTTGTGGCAAATAATTTGACGTAATGTCTCAACAACACGTTCTTCTCGACCGGTAGTGGAGATTCTTACATGAAGTCTTTGATTGTGTACTATTCATATTCCGGCATCACAAGAAGGCTTGCGGAGGATATTGCGCTGATTACTGATGGTGAGTTGCTGGAGCTTACGCCTCAAGATTCCTATTCTTTCTCGTATAACACGGCGGTAAAAGAGGTTAGAGCCCAAATAGAAAAGGGCGTTTGTCCTGCTCTGATGCAATACGATACAGATGTTGCTGACTTTGAAACCGTCTTTATAGGATCTCCTAACTGGCTAAAAACATTTGCTCCTCCGGTACTTTCGTTCTTACGGGCAGCGGATTTGAGTGGAAAGACGGTCATTCCGTTTTGTACGCACGGCGGCGGAGGATTTGGCAACATGATTGAGGAGTACAAGAAGGAGTGTGGTGCTTCTCGTGTGATACCAGGGTTAGCGGCAAAAGGCACGTATACTTTTAGTGAAGTGCAAAATTGGCTGGAGTCAATGGGGTTGGACGATGCGAGTACTTCTAGCTGAAGACGAGAAGAGAATGGCTGCGGCTATCGTGGCCCTATAAAGTAAATGGCGTGCCCTCTCTCTGCAGAGCGAGGATGCGCGCCGGTGTTATATGTAATATATCACACTTTTTCTTGGATAAAAGTACTCTACACAGACGTCTTTCTCGACAAGACGTCTTTTTTATTTATGCAGGTAGGTGGGTGTATTACAAAATATGCGAAAATCGAATATTTATAGGTTGACGTGCAGTTTTATAAATATTCTAAAATCGCATATTTTAGGTTTTAACTGGGGCTATTCAGTTTCCGTATCATCACGCACAAGCAAGGAGTTGAATAGCTCGTCGATATCGTTTTGACGTTGGATTGTTTCTTCCGCGGCTAGTATCCATCCACCATCTTGGTAGTAAAGAACGTCACCCTGGCAAGCGTTGCTTGGTAGCTCGTTGACAGAAACGGTCAGCATATTGCCTGGCTGATCATCTAGTTCAAGCACGGCAAGATTGTTGTCTTCAAATCGATCAATGATTGCTTTCATTACTTGGTCCTCGATTTCGACGACGTGCCAGATTTATCTTGTGAGGTGGGAGCTACAACCGTGCCGGGTTTCTCGCCAGATATATCAATGTTTGTACCATCGCAGGTAATAGTAATGGTTCCATTGGCGCCCGTGCCCCAGACTTCAACGGAATGCTTGCGGAGGGCGTTCAGAACCGACTGCATGGGGTGGCCGTAGGAGTTGTCCACGGCGTACGAGACGACGGCGTAGGTGGGCGAGAGCTTGCGGACCAGCTGCTCGGAGGTGCCTGTTCGTGAGCCGTGATGGGAGAGTTTGAACACGTCAATGTGACCTGGATTGGAGTCCAGGATAGCGCTTGTGGGGGCGTCTCCCGTGAAGAGGAACGTCTTGTTACCAACGGTCAGCTTGATGATTATCGAGTAATCGTTGGTTTCGGGGAAATTTGCGTCCTTTTTGGGCCAGAGAATTTCTAGCTTGTAGCTGTCGGTTTGGTCGATGATAGTGCCCGCCTCGGCAAGGGTTATCTGCAGGTTATTGTTCTGGATAGCGGTCAGAAACTTTCTGTATGTTGCCGTGTTGTTTGTCTTATTTGGCGCGTAAATGGTCCCGATTTGTGTACTGGAAATGACATCCGCCATGCCACCGATGTGGTCTTCGTCGGGGTGGGTGGCTACCAGGTAATCAATCTTGTTTCGACCAAGTTCTTGGAGGACTTGTTCGATTTTCGGTGCTGACCCTGTGGGACCGGCGTCGATAAGTACGGTTTTCTCGGGAAGTGCAATGAGAATAGCTTCCCCCTGGCCAACGTCGATAAACTTGATGGTTACGTTTGCGCTGGTCTGCGTGGTGGAGGATGGCGCGCCGGTGTCTGATTGGGATGGCGCGGCGGAGTCTGGTTGGGATGGCGTGGCGGAGCCTTGCTGCGGCGAACCCGCAGGTGACACGATAGTTGGAAGCGGTTGCGTCAGAGCGACGCTAAAGTAGAGCGCCACGCTCAGCGCGGCAAGTACGATTCCAGCCTTCTGTTTTCCGGCGTATCGCTTGCGCGGTTTGAGCTTGCCTTTTATGAGCTTTTTGGGAGCACTGGCATCCTCGTAGATGAGGCTCAGAGCGCTCTCGATAATCGGAAGCGAAAAAATTGCTGGTAGAAGGTAAGAAAGCAGCGACGGCATCGCAAGTATTTGAGCCAGGGCAAATGCGCCAGCGATTAGCGCCGCGTTTACAACAAGCCTGGTAAGTCCCGATTTCCACCCTTTGAGATAGAACTGCGGAATGCCAAAAATGCCAAAGATTAAGGAAAGAATGAGCGCAAATAAGTAGTCAGATTGCTTGCTAGAGGCTGTATTGGGCGATTCAGTTTTGCTGTCAAATTGCTTTTGGTTGGGCATAAAACCTCTCTGGACACGTGCGTTCTGAAGAATCTTACCCTATTTGACCAGCCAGTCCAGGGCTTTCTGCATTCTTCCTTCAACGTTTTGGAAGTGGTTTCCGCGGTTGAGCTCAAACGTCGAGGTTATCCCCGCGTTCTGCAGCTTGCTGGCGAGAAGTTCGGCGTTTTCTCGCACGTGCATTATCTGTGGATTGGGGGTTCGTGCTTCTCGGTCGCCCAGCGAAAGATAGGCGTGTGTGAGGCCGACCACTCCTCCGCTGAGCTGCTGGTCAACGTAGTCCAGAAGGCTCGGGAACCAGAACGACCCCGATACAGCTCCGATGCGCTGGAAGGTTGGGATAGGCGTGATGCAAGCCTGTGATAAGCCGGCCCAGAGGCTGAACAGGCCCGCAAGCGAGTATCCCACAAGCACCCTATACGTTGGCGGATCGGTGAGCTCCGACTCCGTCCAGGGGATGACATGGTTGATGAGGGTGTCGAGCGTTTTTTGGGCGCCATCACCAAAGTTGGGCCCCTTAGCAAAAACGCGCGGAGCACACCAGGGCGAGAAGTTCTCTTCCCACAGGTCAACGCCAACGTTCACTAGGCTGA
>CAJZJP010000047.1:0-5386 GCA_916050095.1 uncultured Atopobium sp. | reverse complement strand
GGCGCATCTCAGGACCTCAAGGATGCTGCTAAGGCATGGATTGAGTCCGTCAACGACGCAGCTCTCTCCAAGGAAGCTTCTAAGACTTTTGTAGTTGAGCTTGAGAAGTCTGATCTTGCAACAGCTAAGGAAATCCTTGCTAACAAGAGCTTCCTCACCAAGAAGTCCTTCTGGATCTTCGGTGGCGACGGTTGGGCATACGACATCGGCTTCGGTGGCCTTGACCACGTTCTTGCTTCCGGCGAGGACATTAACGTCTTTGTCTTCGATACTGAGGTTTACTCCAACACCGGTGGTCAGTCTTCTAAGGCTTCCCGTCTTGGCCAGGTTGCACAGTTCGCTGCAGCTGGTAAGGACATCAAGCAGAAGAACCTTGCTGAGATTGCAATGACCTATGGTTACGTCTATGTTGCTCAGGTCTCCATGGGCGCAAACCTCCAGCAGACTCTCAAGGCAATTGCTGAGGCAGAGGCTTATCCAGGACCATCCCTCATCATCGGTTACTCCCCATGCGAGATGCACTCCATCAAGGGCGGCATGGCTCACGCACAGGAGGAGATGAAGAAGGCAGTCGAGACCGGCTACTGGAACCTCTATCGCTTCAACCCATCTGCACCAGCAGGTAAGAAGTTCACGCTTGACTCCAAGGCACCTAAGGGTGGCTACCAGGAGTTCCTGATGAACGAGGCTCGTTACAGCCGACTCACCCGCGAGTTCCCAGAGCACGCAGAGAAGCTCTTCAAGGAGAACGAGGAAGCCGCAATGGCTCGCTACGATCACCTTGTCCGCCTCTCCGAGCTTTACGCTGCAGAGAAGAAGGAGCAGCCTGAGGAGTAAGGTAACTTACTTTCACGTAGCTTCAGCCGAGCCAGGACATCCTGGCTCGGCTTTTTTATGCGACATTTTTGGCGAGAAGCCCTGTGTTCTTCAAGCCCTTCTCGCGAGGTGATAAACTAGAGAGACTTTGCTCACGATGGGAGTTACTGTGGCACAAAAAAAGAGCAGACTATTTCCTGTAGCTTTTCTCGCTGCTAAAGCAACACTTGCAGCACTTAAATTGACTAACCATGAGGGCGGAACGCTGCCAGGCTTTATCGCTGAAGGCATTGATCCTGCATTTTTGGGAGACATTGCTAAGCCAGAGCAGATTGTCTTTATTACCGGCACAAACGGCAAGACAACCACCAATAACCTGCTCAACGATCTTCTCGCCGATAATGGCTACCAGACCGTTACCAACCGCGTTGGCGGCAATATTTCCAGCGGCTTTGCAAGCTCGTTTGCAAAGAACGCCACGTGGAAGGGTACGTCAAAGACTAAGCTTGCAGTTATGGAGTTTGACGAGCTCTCTGGACCTCGCATTTTCCCGTATCTGCAGCCTGATATTTTGTCTGTTACCAATTTGTTCCGAGATACGTTCTCTCGTAGTGCAACGCCAGACTACGTGTTTGACGTTATGGATAAGGGCATTCCTGCTTCAACTCATCTGATTTTGAACGCAGATGACATGATTAGCTGCAGACTTGCTCCTCAGTGCACTCATCGTACGTATTACTCCATTGCAAGGCTGGCAGAAGACACCGCAGAGCCAGTGGGCATTGTTTCAGATCTTACCGCCTGCCCCAAATGCGGTGGCAAGCTCAAGTGGGATTATGCACACCTTAGGCATCTTGGCCACGCAACCTGTGAGGAGTGCGGCTATACCAACCCAACTCCTGATTATGAGGTCATTTCAGTAGAGCCAGAGACTGGCAAGTTTGTGGTCAAGGAGCACTGCCACGAGGGTGCACCAACATATGAGTACAAGCTCAACAGCTACTCTATCGTCAATCTCTATAACCTGTTTGTGGCCATTGTAACCGCGCGTGAGATGGGTCTTGCGCCTGCAACTATCGCTGCATCTTTGCAACGCGTCAACATTGCTTCCTCCAGGTATAACGAGATTGACTACAACGGTCGTCGTCTTATTAGCATGGCTTCTAAGGGTGAGAATGACACGGCAACCTCAGTCACCATCGATATCCTTCGCAAACAGCCAGGTGATAAGGCAATTATCATCATGATTGCTGATGCGTACATGGCAAAAGCAAAAGATCAGACAGAGTATATTGGCTGGTACTATCAGACTGACTTTGAGTTCTTGCAAGATCCAAGTGTTAAGCAGGTCATTATTTATGGAGACACGTCGCTTGACCTGCAGCTTAGGCTGAGACTTGCCGGTATTGATCCAGCTAAAACCTTTGTGGCAAGCTCTCCTGAAGAGACCGCTGACCTGGTTGACCTTAACGCTTGCCAGCACGTTTTCTATGCACACGGCCTCTATAACGGTGGCATTGCTGATATCAGCAGAAACCGTATCATTGAGCGCTTGAAACAGATGGAGGCCTCCCATGAGTAATCCAGCAACTAAGATTGAGATTCTTTACCCAGAGTACGGTAACCAGGGTGGAGACAACGGAAATGCTCTCTACCTGGAGGCCTGCCTTCCAAAAGAGAACTTTGTGTACACCTCTCACGCCGCAACGCCTTACTTTGTTGAAAACACGCCATCAGCAATCATCATGGGTGGCATGACAGAAGCCCAGCAAGAGCTTATTATTTCTCGCCTTATGCCTTACAAGGACAGGCTTGCAGAGCTGGCTGATCAGGGCGTTCCTATGCTGTTTGCGGGCAACGCTTCAGAGCTTTTTGGCGAGAAAATCGTTAATCCTGACGGCTCTGAAATTGAGGCTCTGGGCCTCTTCAAGTTTACGACCACTCGCTATATGCCCCAGCGCTTCCACGATGTCCAGGTGGGAGAGTTTGATCCTGGCAACGGCAAAGAGCCTTTTGTTGTCGTTGGCTTTAAGATGCAGTTCACACTCACCGAGGGAGATAACTCTAACTGCTACTTCCTTAAAAATAAGGTAGGTTTTGGCATCAATAAAGAAAGCAAGCTGGAAGGTTTCCGTCGCAAGAACGCTATTGCCACCTGGCTTATTGGACCACTGCTTCCGCTCAATCCTTATCTCACACGCTGGATTTTGGATATGGCAGGCGAGGAAGACACTCCTCTTGCCTTTGAGGAAGAAGCCGTTGCCGCATATCAAAAGCATGCTCGTGAGATGGTCTATCCAGGAATGCACCTGCATTACTAATTGTATGTCTGCGCTGCTCATTTGCTCATATATACATTTCGTCGTATCATGAACTAAATTTTTAGAGTTAACAAGGGGATTGTTTTGCCACAGGTTTCTTCAGCTTATGCAACAAAACAGCGCGCTCAGCGCCTTGCACGTATTGGTATTATTGCTGCCCTTTATGCAGCACTTACGCTTGCAGCTCTTCTTTTCTTGGGCGGTCTTGCTTGGGGTCCTGTACAGTTCCGCATTTCTGAGGCGGTTGTGGTTATTGCACTCTTTACCGCTGACGCAATCCCAGGACTGACGCTTGGCTGCGTTATTGCCAACCTTGCAAATATGGTCATTTCTGGCACAGGAGCTTTGGGATTGTTAGATGTAGTCTTTGGTTCTCTGGCAACTGCTCTTGGTGCATGGTTTACCTGGAAGAACAGGAAGAACGTACCACTTGCGCTTCTGGGGCCAGTGCTTGCAAATGCCGTTATTGTGTCTGCATATCTTCCCATTTTGCTTCAAGGATTGGGATTCTACACAATTCCATTTACCACCATTGAACTTGATGGATCGTATCCTCTTATGTTCTTGTTTGGTTTTATCACCACAGGACTCGGAGAGGCTGTTGTTCTCTACGTACTCGGAGCTCCTTTGGCTCGTGCGCTTAAGCATTCGCCTTTGCCGCAGCAGCTTGCTTCTGAGGATTCTGCTGCAGAATCAGTCGAGAACTAGACAGTCATGCAAAGACTTGCTCAGTACATACATAGATCGACCAGGATAGTCCTGATTATTCTTGCCTGTGTATTGCTGGGCTTGCTTTCTTGGAGCGTTATGGCAGACAACCTGTTTGCCGCTCTTGTTGCAGGCGGAGGACTTGCCACGGTCATTGTTCTTGGTGGTACTACCCAGCCTGGTAATGAGCATGCCAGGTCTCAAGCAACAGAGCGAACACTTGAGGTTGCCTCTAAGACGCTCAAGACCTTACGCGGAGGCTTGTCGCAAGAAACAGCGCCAACTATCTGCACACTATTGCTTCCAGAAACTTCTGCAGCCGCTATTTCCATCACGGATACAGAGTATGTGCTGGGTTTTGAGGGAGATATTGCAACCTCGCATATGCCTGGCTCAAAAGTGGTTGGCCCTGCGACTGAGGTTCTGGAAAGTGGCCGCATGGAGACGTTTGTCTCGGTAGATAGTCGTCAGCAGGTACTACAAAGGCGTGGTGGCTTTGGCAATGGCGGCAGTTCCTTTGGCATCATTGTTCCGTTGATTGTTCAGGATCGCACAGTTGGCACTATCAAGCTCTACTATCGTCGTGGCATTGAAATTGATCGTACGCAGTTGGCAATTGCTGAGGGACTGGGCGAGCTTCTCTCCACGCAGCTTTCCTCATATGAGCTTGATCGCCAAGCAGAGCTAACCGCTCGGGCCGAGGTCAAAGCCTTGCAGGCACAGATTAATCCGCATTTCTTGTTCAACACGCTCAACACCATTGCATCTCTTACGCGTACAAACCCCAATAAGGCGCGAGACCTGCTTCGCGAGTTCTCTGTGTTTTATCGCCGTACGCTTGAGAGCTCTCAGGGTGCGCTCATTCCGCTTTCTCAGGAATTGACACAAACGCGCAGGTATTTGACAATTGAGAAGGCGCGTTTTGGAGAAGAACGTATTCAAGAGTCTGAGCATGTCGATGAGGGATGCGAAGATATTCAGGTACCGTCTTTTTTGATTCAGCCTATTGTCGAGAATGCCGTGAGGCACGCTATGAAAGATGAAGGCGCCCTCCATATTGACATCCACGTCACACGCGATGATGATGATATTCTTATATCTGTTGCTGATGATGGTCTTGGAATGGATGAAGAGACTGTTTCTCGCTTACTTAATGGTCAAGGTCCTATCCCGCAGGATTCTTCGGGGAGAAATAGGGGCACGGGTATTGCCATTAAGAACGTAGCTGAGCGAGTTGAGCGCTTCTACGCCGTTGGCTCTGGCATGGAAATCATGTCTAAACCAGGGCAGGGTACGTGCGTGACACTCAAGCTTGCAGGTGCGGCACTGCAGGCAACAGCATAGTAGTATCGGTTTTTGCTTAACGCTGCGTTAGGCCGTTGGGAGATGAATGACATGCGTGCCATGATTGTTGATGACGAGGCTCCAGCCCGTTCTGAGCTCAAGTTCTTGCTTGAGGAGACCGGACGTCTCGAGGAAATCATTGAGGCCACAAGTGCAAGGGATGCTGTCGAGAAACTCATGGAGTCTCGCGTTGAGGT
>CAJZJP010000046.1:0-5588 GCA_916050095.1 uncultured Atopobium sp. | reverse complement strand
AGTGAATCAGGCGTTCAACTGCCTGAGCAGGACAATCAATAGAGACGCAGCGGAAGGCCACTTCTCCTTCTTCCTGAATAACAGGGCTGCCACAGCTTGGGCAGGTAGTTGGCATCTGAAACTCAACAGCATCTGCAGGTCGAAGACTCAAAACTGGTCCCACAACCTCTGGAATAACATCTCCCGCCTTGTGGACAATGATGGTGTCACCCTCGCGCACGTTTTTACGACGAATCTCGTCAAGGTTGTGGAGAGTTGCGCGCGCAATGGTAGAACCCGCAACAGTGACGGAATCAAACTCAGCAACAGGTGTGAGCACACCCGTGCGGCCAACTTGAATACGAATTTCTCGCAAAATGGTCTGCTTTTCCTCTGGTGGGAACTTAAATGCTATAGCCCAACGAGGAGCGCGAGAAGTAAATCCTAGAGCTTCCTGGCCAGCAAACGAATCAACCTTTACCACCACGCCATCAATGTCGTAGTTAAGGTCTCCTCGCTGCTCAAGAGCTTGCGCACAGAAATCGTGAACCTCCTGAGCACTCAGACAACGACGGGCATGAGGATTAACATTAAAGCCGCAGCTACGAAGCCAGTTTAAGAACTCCCACTGACTGTGAACATCAAGAGGACCCTCATCGGCCACCGCGTAGATAAAGGTCTCGAGGTCTCGATGAGCGGTAATCTTTGGGTCCTTCTGACGCAAAGATCCAGCGGCTGCATTTCTGGGGTTTGCAAAAGGCTGTTTACCTGCAGCATCTGCATCTTCATTCAAACGAATAAAGGAATGCTTGGGCATATAGACCTCACCGCGCACCTCAATGCTCTGGTTAAGACCCCTATTTTCAACCTGCTCAAGTCCTGCAAGTGCAAGCTCTCGTGGAACATCAGAGATAGTCAATACGTTTGCCGTAACGTTTTCTCCTGTGCTTCCGTCACCTCGTGTAGCAGCACGTACAAACTGTCCGTCACGATACGTAAGCGCAACACCTAAGCCGTCAATCTTAAGCTCGCAGGTATATGCCACAGGGTTTGTAGGTGACGCACCAAGAGCCTCATCAGTTCTGGAAAGCCATGCATCCAGCTCCTCTAAGTTCATGGCGTCGTCCATGGAATACATGCGCGCGGCATGCTGGACAGGCTCAAACTGCTCAGAAACGTATCCACCTACGCGCTGGGTATAGCTATCCTCAGTTACAAGCTCTGGATATGCTGCCTCAAGTTGCTGAAGCTCAATAAGAAGGCGGTCAAACTCAGCGTCAGTAAGCTCTGGATTATCAAGGGCATAGTAGGCATATGCCGCATGGTTCAAGATTCTATTGAGCTCCGCTGCACGAGCGATATCTTTTGGCGAAAGTGCTGCCATTACTACTCCAAACATAAAAACGTAGGTGCAAGAAATCTTGCACCTACCAGGTATTTATTTGCGTCCTCTTAAGGTTCTACCAAGGGCCTTAAGGGCTTCTCGCCTTGCGCTGCCATATGGTGCAATAGGGTCAATAATCTTGCGCAGAGGACTTGCATCAGAAAGCGCGCGCTCGTGGAACTCCGTGACGTCTGCGTCATTTCTAGCGCCTGGCACCATGTCCTGAATAATAACCTCGTAGAACGGAGTGTTGCGCGCGTACTTCCAGAAATAGGAAGCCATGTCGCAGCTAGCGTTCTGCCAAGGCTTAATAGCGCCAGCAAAGTGAACAATCTTTGGAGCACGACGTGCTGCTTGATAGTCATCAAAGACGCTGTTTGGTGCCATTGGATAGAGTTTCTCGGCACGTCCAAAAATGTTGTGTGTAACGTTCCAGTCAGCGGGGAGATAAACAACGCGACCCTGGCACTCGCTGTTCAGAATATCTTGATCGTTGTAGATAAAGATCGGATTGGTTGCAATACGTAACCACTCCGGAACAGTGTGATAACGGCGCAGCTCAGCAGTATTGAAGACCATAACTCCTGCCTGGAAGTAGGCGTAAGGATTCTTAAGATTAAGCACGTCAAGGCTGTACTTCATACGGTCTCCGCCGCGAATGTTGAGGTTTGCCAGATAGTCAATATCAAGCGTTGCCGCAATAAGATTATTGCCCATTCTTACGTCATACAGTTCAGCAACATTACCGTTAACTACAAGGTCAGAGTCAAGATAGACAACCTTATCGTAAGCAGAAAGAATGTCTTGAGCCAAGAAGCGGAAGTACGTTTCAACACTAATGTGAGCGTTATTAGTATCTAGCTTGTAGTCCTTTACCATGCGCCACACGTTATAGAACGTAATACGAGCATTCTTATACTGCGAGAAGTGCTTCTTAACCAGCTCCTGCTTTGATCCGCCAATATTGGTGTTGAGAACGACCACATCGTAGAAACGGTTAGGATCGGCGTTTTCAAGCATTGAGCCCATAGCGCAGGTAAGAATTGGAACATAGTTGTTGTCTGCCGCAAAAACAACAGGAACAACGTTCTGGCTTGCAATCTCAGGCTTCTCTTCAAAGAGAGGAATAAACTTCTGACGAGGCTCTGGATTAGTAAAGTGAATGCACTGCAGCTCTTTTACCTTCCAGTTTTTGCCCTCTGTACGCAGCATATGCATACGCCAGATATTAAAGAGGCGCTCAGTCAGATGACCTGGGGTTCTTAGGGCCTCTTTGCTATAGGTAGACATATCAGTACGGGCAGTCCACTCGTCAACAAGTGGGAACACCCATGCTGCATAGCAATCAAAGAGCTCTTTACGCATGATATACATGTTGCAGAAGCACTGCTGATGACCGTTGAGAAAAGCGTTTACGTCCTCTGCATACTCTGGATGACGCTCAACGATAAGCGCAGCCATGGTATCCATATCCTTTGGATGAAGTAGCGGAGCGGAATGGTACTGCTCAAGAGGTGTATTGGCGCTTCCAGGGAATTTGCGAATATCCTTTACACCCGTAGTAATGAGGTCATAGCCCTCAATGCATTGAGCGATGGTCTGATCATCAAGACCATATTTCTTGATAGCATCCTCATCAATGAAGTCATCCATAACCTCACCAAACGGATTTTCTGGATAAACCGTATCGGTAAAGTTGAAGTAGCGACGATAATGACCAAAGCCAACATAGCGAGCATTGGTGATGTTCTTCCATGCCCAATACTGTGTAGTCATCTCACAGTACATAGGGTTTTTCTCGGTAATGTTATCGCCCTCATCATCATGGAGCATATACGTAAAGCGATTGGTCTTCTGGCCTGGTCCTACCTGGATAGGCTGAAGGTACTTACTTGCGGGAACATCAACATCTTTATGAGAAGTAATCAGAATGCGAATAGGCTGCTGCTCAAACATCTTTACCATGTGCTTTCTCTCTAGATACTCCATGTGCTCATCGGCAATCTGTTTCATGCGAACTGCCCTATCAAACGACAGTCCCTCATCCTGATTCATCAGATCCGCATACTTCTTTGCATACGTCCTGTAGCGATAGGCATCACTGTCTTCTGGAAGCTCGGTTCCAGTAGCAATAGCCTCGTAAGCAATATCCCTTACAAAGCGATAGAGCTCTCGAGCTGCTGCTGATGGTCCAAAGAGAATGGCAAACGGCTCAAGAGCAGCCTCTTGATCTTCAGGAGCAAGACGGAATCTCCACTCAGCACTCAAAAGCTCCAGCAATCTATGCTTCATACCCCTAAACGAATTAAGATGAGCAATAGTATCTGTCTTGCCAATATAAAGTTCTACTTGATCAATGTTGTCTAAGAACTGATAGCAGAACTCTCCGAACTTATCTAAAGAAATACGAGAAGCACCAGTTACTCCGATGCCATAGTGGTACAAAAAGCCTCTGCAAGACTCAAAACCATCGGCAGTCTGAGCCTTATCTGCCAGGATAAATACCTCATAGGCATCTTCTGCTCTTACCAGGCGCTCCGAAGTCATCTCTGCAAAGGCAGAGCGGAAAAGCTCTCCGCGATACAAGCGTTGCGTAGCGCGCCAATCAAGCTTCTGCCCATAGCCCTCATCATAAATAATGCGAAGGATATCGTCACCCTGAGTAAAGTCTGATTGTTGGTTAATGTAGTTCTCAAAAGACTTTGCATCAGCTGGGTCAACACCATTTTCTGGAATAACGGTAATGCCCAGGTGGAGAATGTCAACAGGGTTCTGATCAATACGAGCAACTACCTGCTCAAGAAAATCAGAAGTAACCTCATCATCACCGTCTAGGCAAAAGACCCACTCGCCTTTTGTATGAGCTGCAGCAGTTTTACGTGCCAGATGGAGGCCTTGATTGGTTGGATGAGTGACAACCTTAAACCTAGAGTCATCCCCTACTGCTTCTACGATTTTCTCTGGAGTGGAATCTGTTGAGGCGTCATCAACAATAATTGCTTCAAAATCACCAAACGTCTGATTCTTTACACTTTGAATACAACGCCCAATGTATGATTCGATGTTGTATGCAGGAATTACAAAAGAAACCTTAGGCATACCAACTCCTTATAAATAAGCAATCTCAACTATCTTCTATCTTATCTAAAATATGTCTCTCTTGGGCGGGCAAAAGATGTCTACTCGACGCTCTTCAGACTCTCAACCATATCAATATTTTTGAGCTTAGGTCGCATGGCAACATACACTAAAAGCGAGAAGACAAGCGTGAGTCCAAAGGCAAACCAATAGCTTGGTGCATGGATGGCTCGACCAAACATAACAAGGTCAATCTCGGCAGTTTGAACTACAAATCCCTCAAGGTATGTTCCTAGAACAAGTCCAAAAAGCGCTCCAAAGATAGCCAACAAAGCAATCTCTCTAAAGACATAGGCATCAACTTCATGACGCGTAAATCCAAGTACTTTGAGGCTTGCAATTTCTCTAATGCGCTCTTCAATATTGATATTAGTGAGGTTATACAAGACGATAAATGCCAGCAGAGCTGCAGCCACAATAAGAATAGCTACAACACGGTTAACTACGGCAAGTGATTCTCTATAGGTGCGGATAGCTTCATTGACGTCATCAACAGTTGCAACTCCTGTCTGGTTAATAAGCTTTTCTCCAAATGCATCTCTCGTTGCCTGATCTTCGGGAAGCGTTGCATACCAGCCGTCCGCTGCTTGATCTTGAATACCTAGAGAATGCCATGCTGAAGGTCCCAGATACAGATACGACCCAACGTAATTCTCGGCAACTCCTGTAACAGTAAGCGTACTTGGCTCGCCAGAAACGTTTCCGATTCTGTCTTGAGCATAGACCTGAATGGTATCTCCCACGCCTACCCCAAGTCGTTTTGCAAGCTTTTCTGTAATTACAACCGAATCCTCTCCAAGCTCTATTGCTTGACCAGAAAGACGATTGCGCAGGGTAGCTAAGCCCGTGAGGTCTTGAAGAGAATTGCTGGTCATAATAGTTGTTCTTGTCAGTGAGCCTGCCTTTTGTGTAGAAGACTCAAGAAGAACGTTTTCTCTGGTTATGCGATGAATATTTGTTGCGCCCACCTGATTAAGCTCTGCATTAATCTGATCTGCTTCTTCCTCAGAAACATCAGAAGTCATTCCCACTATGTAGTCATAATGCGAGATAGCTGGCCATTGGTTATCAATGATGTCGCTAATGG
>CAJZJP010000045.1:0-5831 GCA_916050095.1 uncultured Atopobium sp. | reverse complement strand
GATTTAACAGGATCGGAGCTGGAGCCCTCGTTAGTATCGCTACCGTTGGTTCCGTCTACCCAGAGCTCAGTTGAGATGTAAGAAAGGCTTCTTGTAACACGGCGAGAAGATCTATCTGCAGGAGCAGCAGTCTGCTCAGAGGTCTGCTGGTTGGAAGTAGCCTCTGCGTTAGTGGTGGTTTCAGCAGAGGTCTCTGCTGTTGCTTCAGAAGTTGAGGCAGTTGCATCACTTGTTTGAGTTGCTGCAACTTCTTGCGTCTGAGCTACCTCTTGAGTGCTAGCAATTTCTGCTAACGCTGAAGAAGGGACCAAAGAGAGCGCGAGTACCAAAGACATAGCTGTCTTTGCCCCTTTGCTTGCAAAGTTCTTGTTTTTTCTTTCCATACCTACCCCTAACAAATAGTGAATACCCCAACAAAATTTGCAATTAAATCTTGCGCTGAAAGTGATGCATCACGATAAGCACGATAGAGATAAATGACACATATTCAGAGCATTTTTTGTATAGATAATTATCTATTATTTTGATAAAAATTGTTAGCTCAACCAGCGATTTTTATAGTTTGAACACATTTCAAAAAACGTCTTCATCTCATGTTATATAAATAATTTAATCAAAATATTTGGTACGTTGAAGAATGGCATTTAAATTGCTCTATTTTTGACGATTTTCTCGACATTTGTCATAAACGTGCAACGGATAAAAATTGCAATAGAAATGTATTAAATTTTAAGACAAATGTGAGTTATGCGGAAACTGAATAGTGAAAGCTGGATAGTTAACAATTTCATAAAATTTGAGCTTCAAAATTCTCAAGCAAGGGAGGCTGTGTACACTAAGAAAAAGACAGTTAAGAGAATGCACAATCTGCGCAAATAATGCGCGAGAGATACGTTTGAATGTGTTGAGCGGGGAGTTATGGACTCAAAAATTATCGATGACGCTTTGGACTTTATAAAAGAGGTCTTCTCCACAGATTTTAGTGGCCACGACTACTTCCACACGTTGCGTGTGTACAAAATGGCTGTAAGAATTGCGCAAGAGGAGGGGGCAAATCAAGAGATTGTTGCCCTTGCTGCGCTTTTGCACGATGTTGATGACATCAAGCTTTCTCCAGAGACGCATGAGCATAAGGATAGGGCTGTTGGTTTTCTGCGTCAGCATGCTGTCGACGAGGCCACTATCCAGGCAATTTGTACCGCAATCGATGAGGTTTCTTTCTCGGGAACGGACTCGGTAGTTCCTTCAACGCTTGAGGGTATGTGTGTTCAAGACGCAGATCGAGTGGACGCGCTTGGTGCTGTTGGCATCGCACGTACCTTTGCCTATGGCGGAAGTCATGGTCGCGGTATGTATGACCCGGACGAACCACCAGCCCTTAACATGAGCAGCGAGGAGTATCACTCACACAAATCAACGTCGCTCAACCACTTCTACGAGAAACTCTTTTTGCTGGCAGACATGATGAATACGCGCAGTGGCAAAGAGCTAGGAAAAGCTCGCGAGAAGTACATGCGTGAGTACGTTGACCAGTTCTTAGATGAGTGGAACGGTGAACGCTAAGATATAGTTTTTAGCTATATGAATTAGTTAAGTATTTGTATTTCACAAGTGAAGTGCTGATTGTCATACTTGTTTCTCGTAAGCAGTTCTAAGGGGCTATGATGACAATCAAAAATGATAAAACTACTCCACATCGCTTTGATGTTGTTGGTAGCTTTCTTCGTCCAGAGAATCTCAAGCAGGCTCGTATTCAGTTTGAAAAAGGTCAGATTGATGCACATGAGCTCAAGCAAGTAGAGGACAAAGCTATTACAGAGCTTATCCAAAAGGAGAAGCAGGCAGGCCTTAAAGTCATCACTGACGGTGAGTTTAGGCGTGCAACCTGGCACCTTGATTTTATGTGGGCGTTCGAAGGTATTGGCCATGCGCCAACTAATACTGGACTCCCTTTCCACGATGAGATTGCAGAGATTGACGACACCTTCCTCGTAGGAAAAGTGGAGCTCATCAAAGAGCATCCCTTTATAGAGCACTTCCGCTTTGTCCAGCAGTTTGAGGACGAGACAACCGTTGCCAAGCTTACTATTCCTGCGCCTGCACAGTTTATTGAGCAGTTCATTATGCCCATGAATCGCGGGCAGACTGACAAGTACTACAGTAATGACCAGGAGCTTCTTGAAGACATTGTCGCTGGCTATGGCACATTTATTGAGCAGGCATATGCTGCAGGTTGTCGTAATCTTCAGCTTGATGACTGTTCATGGGGTGTTCTGGTTGACCCACGTGCAGAGCTTTTCTTTGGCGCTGACCAGAAGGGCCTCAAGAAGATCAAGGCACTGCTCTTGGAGATTAACAATCGCGTTCTTGATGCGGCTCCAGCCGACCTAACTATTAACACGCACGTTTGTCGTGGCAACTTCCATAGTACCTGGGCTTGCGAGGGCGGCTATGACGATGTGGCCGATGCTCTTCTTGCTCAAGAGCACGTAAACGCTTTCTTCTTAGAATTTGATGATCATCGCTCCGGTGGCTTTGAGCCCCTGGCTTCTGTTCCAGCTGGTAAAAAAGTTGTGCTTGGTCTGATCACCACCAAGCACGCCCAGCTGGAAGAGAAAGCCAAGGTTATTGAGCGTATTCATGAGGCAGCTCAGTACGTACCTCTGGAGAACCTCTGCCTTTCTCCCCAGTGTGGCTTTGCGAGCTGCGAGATTGGTAACAAGCTCACCGAAGATGAGCAGTGGGCAAAGATTGCGCTTGTTAAAGAAATTGCAGAAGAGGTTTGGGGCTAGACATTGGCTGGTTTACGGCCTGTCTGCGACTTACATGCCGTTTACCGAAGAGTTTCTGACCATACGATCTTCTCGACTCCTGTCCACTAAAATGGACAGGAGTTTTTTATTGGAGCTAGACTTCGGAGGCAGTATGCCAAGCGAGAAGACCCGCTGCTTGCACCTCGTAAAAATTTTTGAGGAAGAAACTGATGACGATCATGGTCTGAGCACGCCTCAGCTTATTGAAAAGCTCGCAGAGCGCGGGCTAAGCGTGGAACGTAAAACACTCTATGATGACATTAAATCGCTGCAGAATTTTGGCTACGACATCCAGTCTTATCAGCGTCATCCTGTTGAGTATGGCCTGGCAACCAGGAAGTTTCAGGCTGAAGAGCTCATGCTGATGGCAGATGCCGTGCAGTCGTCAAAGTTTTTGACGGAGCGCAAAGCAAATAACCTGGTGAGCCTTATTGGAGAGCTAGGTGGAAAGTCTACCTCTGACACGCTGAAGAAGCGTATCCATGTTGAGGGTCGCATTAAGTCGCAAAATGAGTCTGTGTTTTATGCACTCAACGCTATTCAGACGGCACTCTTGCAGAAGAAAAAAGTCTCGTTTAAGTATCGCAAGAAAGGCTTTAAAGATAAGGTTATTGAAGAGCTTCCGGTAAGAGAAGAAACACCTGTTCAGCTCACATATATTGATGATTTCTACTACCTTATTGTGTGGAACGATAAGCATCAAAACTTTGTCAATTATCGCGTGGACCGTATGTTTAGACTTGAGGTTTCGGATGCTGACGCCACGGTTAACGAGCAGATCAAGCAGTTTGATATAGACAAGTATCAAGAGCGCGTCTTTGGTATGTACTCGGGCGAGGTTGTTGAGGTCACACTTCGTGTTAATGAGCGCGTGATGTGCTCGGTGTACGACCGTTTTGGCAAAAACATTATTTTGAACAATCCAAGTTCTGATGGAACTACAGCTGACGTACATGTTTCTGTAATGGAAGCTCCAACGTTTTATGGTTGGCTTGCAACATTTGGAACAGATATAGAACTGGTAGCTCCAAAGAAGACCAGGCAGAAATACCAAGAGTACTTGAGCGGAATTCTTCAGAGCTACCAAACACAGAAAGGGACTAGCTAAACGGCGAAGACGGGCTAAAACGGACTAAAACGGACGGGCTAAACCGGACAGTTCACGAGTACCAATTAGCGAGCATCAATGACGTAAAAGCCTGCTTTAACAAGAAGATGACCATGGTGATCGCTGAGCTGTGTAATCTTGCAGGTAATAATGTTTTGATGTCCGTAGAAGAGCAGAGTACTCCAGAGAGAGTTGTTTTCTCTAGGGACAAAGCCCAGCTTATGGTCATTAGAGTACAGAGCAAGAGCCTCTGGGTCATAAGGGTTATCGCGTTCAGGAACAATGGTTAGATCTGAGCCAAGTTTGAGCTGGTCAAAGACAAGAGGAGCGTCGTAGTAGGGAAGACCGGAAACAACGAAGGAATCAACAAGCTTTGTAGGACTGTACATAAGAGCCTCCTTAGAAGATGTTGAAAATAGAATATGGATTTGTTAAAGAATGAGTGTCCAACAGATTGGACAGTATAAGAAAGCTGTAGGGTAGTAAAAAGCTTTAAAGGGAGCTTGTATGATTACAACTAAGAGATTGTTTCTTATTCCATGGCATGCATCTGATGCCAATGAGCTCTATGAATTGGCAAAAGATCCAGAAATTGGTCCACTTTGTGGATGGGAACCTCACAAAACTTTAGAAGATTCCAAGCAGGTTCTTGCAAACGTGCTGTCCGATAAGTCCTGTTATGCCGTAAAAGACATGAGGACCGGTCATCTAATTGGTTCAATGTCGTTGGATTTTGAAGAAATTCCTGATCCAAAGGATTCCTCAAAACAGCTGCATCAGGCAGAAATTGGCTATTGGATTGGTCGTCCTTATTGGGGGCAAGGGTTTGCATCTGAGGGTGCTCAAGCTCTTACCGCATATGCATTTGAAGAGCATGGTGTTGACCAGGTAATTATTAGATATCTTGAGCGCAATAAAAAGTCTGCTTCAGTGGCTCGTAAGTGCGGCTTCACGGAGATGGGCATTATTACAGACTTTAATAAGTACACAGGCAAAGAAGAGCAGTTTGGTATATCAATGCTCACAAAAGCGGACTGGGAACGTGTTCAAAAATAGCAGTTGTTCTCGCTATTTTGTATGTTGCTTCAAAATGTTATATAAGGCAAACTCGTATATGCAACGACAAAACTACATGTAAAGTAAGTAAAACAGTTAGTGGATTAAAGATTCTTCTTGTAAGAAAAGCGAAAGAAGTCTGCATATGATGATCAACAAACGCCTCATTGCCCTCATTGAGGAGAGTAAAAAATATATTGGCTTGACCGTGCTCTACCAGTGGATTGCGCTGCTTGCCAATATTGTATTTATGTATTCTCTGGCAAGAATGATAGAAGCTTTGTTCATGGATTATTTTGTCTTTGAGGAGCAGCTTGTATTTATTGGTCTTTGCCTTATTGCTGTGGTGACTCGTATTTTCTGCAAGGTTGCTCAGCACAAGACAAGCTTTTACGCAGCAAAAAGGGTTAAAAAGACCCTTCGCGAGAAAATCTATCAGAAGCTTTTAGAGTTTGGTCCCTCGTATAAAAATTCATATGCGACCAGTGAGATTGTTCAGCTGGCAGTTGAAGGCGTCGATCAACTTGAGACATATTTTGCGCAGTATCTGCCACAGTTTTTCTATGCAGCTTTGGCGCCACTGACACTATTCCTGACGTTGCTTTTTATTAGTCCTGTTGTTGGCATTGTTTTGCTGGTATTTGTGCCGCTTATCCCCATGACTATTGTGCTCATTCAAAAGTTTGCTAAGAAGCTTCTGTCTAAGTATTGGGGACAGTACACCCAGCTTGGCGATACGTTTTTGGAGAACCTGCAAGGCCTTACTACAGCAAAGATTTACAAGGCTGACGATTTCAAGCACAAGCAGATGAACGAGGAAGCCGAGCACTTTAGACGTATTACCATGAAGGTTC
>CAJZJP010000044.1:0-5848 GCA_916050095.1 uncultured Atopobium sp. | reverse complement strand
CAAAGGATCGATTCTTTGACCTGGTTGTGAGATTAATGGGAGGAAAGTCAACTTATAGCTCTTCTGCTGATACAAACGATTAAACTGAAGCACAAGCAAAGAGTTGTGGAGGGTGTATGCGTTGTCCAAACTGTGGATCTGAGGTCGATGAAGGGGCTTTAACCTGCCCTCATTGTCAGATTGATCTAAGTTTGACCCAAAGGATTCCTGTTACTCAAGCTCACTGGTGTCCTCATTGCGGCGCCTTGGTGCCTGCTGCCGCAGAAAGCTGCCCCAAATGCGGCCTCCCACTGCCGCAGGCAGTGCCGGCTGCTCGTCCTGCGCGAGCCATCAGACCCACGCGCAACATCTCGCTCCCAGAGATTGACGCCGCTCCAGCGCCTGGCGAGAAGACCGATCCGCTCGTAGACGCAGAGTATGATGCATCCTCTTCTGTCGCAGCAGATTCCACTGTTTTGCAACAAATGCCAGCCGACAACGCTGATCCAGACACTACCAGCGCGTTTGCCTCGGTAAGTCGCAGGCCAGCTCCTCGCTTTGAGTCTGCAATCCCTTCCGAGCCTTCAAAAGAGAACCTCCCTGAAGCAGAGGGAATCCCTCGTACGCGCGTTATTCTGCTCTCAGCACTTCTTGTTACCTCGCTGGTGGTAGCTGCAATCTTTGTCATCACACACCCGTGGGACCCGCAGGCAACCGACAATCGAGCAAAGGTTGAGGCGCCAGTCTCATCTACTCCTACCACCACACCTGTTACGCACCTTACGGGTCAAGACACCAGTGCAACTCAGCAAAATACAAGCTCGGATGCTGTTTTTGACGCACTTGATAGTGACTATCAGAAGCTTGGAGACCTCTCAAAGCGCCTTGATGATAACGAGAAAACCTTTGATCAGCTTGCTATTACGGGCTCTGATCAGGAGCGCGCTGATGCTCAACAGGAAGCAGAGCAGATTTCGCTGGATATTAGTAATGTTATTTCTGACCTTTCTAGTCTTGATGACTCCAACGGAAACTATCGTCAGACTATTGAAAATCTCACCAAGCTGGGTAACTGGCTTCGTAATCGCTCCGATGCTTTGAGTGAGGGATGGAAGCGCTCAGTTGCTTCTAACAATCCTTCTCAGGACAAAGACAACATCTTGGCGCCAGTTGATAACATCAGAGACTCCAGTGGCTCCAGCTCATACCAGAAACTTTTTGATGAAAATTACGTGAATTGGAAGCCACAAAAGCAGTAAATCTCTACCGTTCAGCTGCTTTAATTTCAAAAATCTCATCATACTGGTAAAATAATTAGGTTAGAAAAGAAGTTCTTTATTACTAAGGGTTTCTCGCGTTTTTTCTTCTCTTAGATGTAAAGAAGCTTGGAGGAATTATGTTTGGACTTGATCCATTGTATACACCAGCGCGCCAGGTTACTGGTACTGAGGTCGCCGTCTTTGATACCAACAAGGGAATCATTAAGGTTCAGCTTGACGGTAAGGGCGCACCTATTCATGTGGCAAACTTCTGCGAGCTTGCAGAGTCTGGCTTCTATGACGATACCAAGTTCCACCGTCTTGTCCCTGGCTTTGTTCTTCAGGGCGGAGACCCAAACACTCGTGAGATGAGTGTTGAGGACGTTATTTTTGGTAACCCTGGTCCTGACGGAATTCCTGGTACCGGTGGTCCTGGTTATCGCATCAAAGAGGAGTTCACCACAAATCCTAACAACTCCCACGTTGACGGTGCTCTTGCTATGGCTCGTTCTCAAGATCCAAACTCCGCAGGTTCTCAGTTCTATTTCTGTCTTGGTCCACAGCATGGCTTGGATTCTGGATACACCGTATTTGGCACAACTATCGAGGGAATGGATGTCATTTCCCAGTTAAAGGTTGGCGATGTCGTCAATTCCATTAGAATTGAAAACGCTTAAAGCCAAGTCGCACAGACTCTTGGAGGATATTGTGAATCAACAGGCATTTGAGTTAGGTAAATCTGCATATGATCAGGGCGACTGGTTTGTAGCTATCAGTCAGTTTGATGTGGCTAAAGAGCCAGGCGAGGTAAACGGTCAGATTGACCACCTTCTTGGAAACGCTTATATGAAGCTTGGACAGTTTGATTCCGCAGCTTCTGCTTACAAGTCCGCTCTTGCTGACGCTTCCTACGGCAAGGTTGGCGCTCTCTCTACTAATCAGGGTCGCGCACTTCTGGCTGCTGGTAGGGTACAGGAGGCTATTGCTGCCCTTACTAACGCTGTCCAGGACGCCTCTTATGCAACTCCTTATAAGGCACAGCTTGCTCTTGGTTCTGCATACGAGAAGATCGGTGATATTCGCAACGCCGGCATTGCTTACAGAAACGCTGCAGTTGACGAGAAGAACCCTAATCCTTCATCAGCACTTTGCAGCCTAGGCGCATGCTTCATGGGTCTGAACAGGCCTGTTGATGCAGTTGAGGCATATCGTACCGCTCTTGATTTTGCCAATCCTCTGGATAATTCCAATAAGATTTATGCAGATCTTGGTCTTGCATACGTTGCAGCAAATCGCATGTCTGAGGCAGTTGATGCTTTCACTCACGCTACTGCAGACGGCAGCTTTGCTCTGTCTAATCAGCAGCAGTCTGCCTTTGATGCAGCTCGCAGGGCTATTACTGCAATGACTTCTGGCAAGCCATCTGAGACTGATGCCTTCCTTCAGGCAGCTGGCTATGGTGCCTATGATCCACTGGATCCTACAGGTATGTCCGGCGAGCTCATTCCTTCTGCAGAAGATACTGGCTTCTTCCAGATTACTGAGCAGGAGATTATTGAGCAGGATAAGAAGGACAAGAAGATTAGGCGTAAGCATCGCCATACCGGCCTTAAGGTCTTTATCACTATTCTTATTTTGCTTATCTTGGCTGTTGGTGGCGCTGGTTATGCTTACTATCGTGGCTATGGATGGCCAACCCAGCAGTCTGTTGTTCAGGATATTTTCAACGCCAAGGCACAGGGTACCGATATTGGCCGCTATGTCTCTAGCTCTGTCTCTAGCACAACGCTCCAGCAGATTTCTAACAGCCTGCCAGCAAGCTCCGCTGTCACCATTAACGGCGTTGATCAGAGTATGACTCACTCAACGGTAAACGCTTCTGTGAGCCTTTCCAACGGTGGCAACGTTGACTACACCATTGAGCTTGTCCGTGATGGTATTGGTTGGAAGGTTGCAAGCGTTACCACTTCATACGTAAGCCAGAATAACCAGAACTCCGGCACAACTTCTGGTACTAACGGCTCTAATTCGGGAACTACCTCTGGAACTAATGGATCTAACTCCTCAAATTCCTCTAATAGTTCCTCCAGCTCTTCAAAGTCTGGTAACTAGTACTAAACTGTTTTAACCGTTCTTTCTGCAGGATAATTACGCACACGCGTAGCACGTTTGATTGGATATCATGTCTATCTTCGATTCGCTCTTCGGAGAATATGGCGGAGACCTAGCCATCGATCTGGGAACTGCAAACACCCTTGTTGCAGTCCGTGGTCAGGGTATTGTCATCAATGAGCCATCGGTTGTTGCAATCGATAAAAGCGAGAGCCGTGTTCTGGCCGTTGGCGCTGATGCAAAGCGCATGATTGGTCGTACCCCTGGCTCCATCATTGCTGAGCGCCCTCTTAAAGACGGCGTCATTGCAGACTTTGACGTTACTGAGGTTATGCTTCGTTACTTCATCGAGAAGGCTCGTGAGCGCAAATATCCTTGGTCACCACGTCCACGCGTAGTTGTTTGCGTTCCTTCTGGCGTTACATCTGTCGAGAAACGCGCTGTTTTTGAAGCAACTATTCAGGCAGGCGCTCGCCAGGCATTCTTGATTGAAGAGCCCATGGCTGCAGCTATTGGTGCAGACCTTCCTATTGAGGATCCTACAGGTTCTATGGTTGTAGACATTGGTGGCGGTACTACCGAGGTTGCCGTTATCTCCATGGGCGGTATTGTTGTCTCGCAGTCCATTAGAACTGCAGGTGACGAGTTTGATCAAACTATTCTTGAGCATGTTCGTGATGCGTACAACCTCTCTATTGGTGAGCGTACCGCAGAAGACATCAAGATTAAGGTTGGCTCAGCAGCTCCTCTTGCAGAAGAGCTTGACGTTGAGGTAAACGGTCGTGACGTCATGAGCGGTCTTCCAAAGACTGTTCGTATCGAGTCAGAAGAGATTCGTCGTGCCCTTGATCGTCCTCTTGACGAGGTCACCAAGGCTGTCAAAGATGCGCTTGATGTGACTCCACCAGATCTTGCCTCTGATCTTATGTACTACGGTATTTTGCTTACCGGTGGCGGCGGAATGCTTCGCGGTCTTGATCAAAGACTTCGTGAAGAGACTGGCGTTCCCGTTAACGTAAGCCCAACCGCGTTAGAAAATGTTGTTACCGGTTGTGCAAAGGTTCTTGAGGCTAACGCATTGTCCGGTGGATTTGTTCAGAGTGCAGGCCAATAAATATGCCATTGTCTCATCAGATCCAGGGTGCTTCAACAGGCCTTGGATCTAACAATAATAAGCATACGGGTGGCCGTAGTTTTATTATTCTTTCGCTGCTTTCAATTGTGTTATTGACGGTCAGCGCTCGTATGGGTACAGAAGGACCGCTCGAGATGGTTCGAGGTGGGTTCTCTACTATTACCATGCCTTTTAGAATGGCGGGTTCTGCTATTGCCATGCCTTTCCAGGGCATTGGTAACATTTTTAGTAACTTAACAGCAGACCAGCAAACACTTTCTGACCTCAAGGCAGAAAATGAGCAGTTGCGTTCAAGAAATGCAGAGCTAGAAGAGACAAATCAATCCACGCAGCGTCTGCAGGGTCTTCTCGACCTCAAAAATACCTATAACCTGCAGTCCACAGGTGCTCGTGTTATCTCTGGTTCTACTGACTCGTTCAATAACACCATTGTGATTGACAAGGGAACTTCGTCTGGACTGGCTGTTGGCATGCCTGTTGTTGATAGCGGCGGCGTTATCGGCCAGATTATTGAGTGTGGTCCTACAACCTCTACCGTTCGTCTTATCACTGACGAGAAGAGCGGTGTAGCTGCTATGGTTCAAAGTAGTCGAGCTCAAGGCATGCTTATGGGTTCTGCGTCAAGACAGATTACTCTTAACCTCATCAACACCAACCAGAAGGTTGCCGTAGGCGATACAGTTGTTACCAGCGGTCTTGGTGGCGTATTCCCTAAGGGCCTTCCTCTAGGTAAGGTTACCAGCGTTGAGGCAGCTCCAGGATCGCTCTATTACACCATTGTTGTTGAGCCTTATGGAAATGTCAGCACTAACGAGGAGGTAATGGTTATCACGTCTCTTTCTGAGGAGCAAAAAGCTACCGCAGATGATATTGCAGAGGCAGATAAGCAAAACACTCCAACTGCAACTAATTCAGACGGTAAGGATAAAGACTCAAAAGACGGATCTTCTACGTCTTCATCTAGCGGTTCTACTGGCAGCGGTTCAACAAACAACACAACAAACACTCAGCAGAATGCAACAGTTGCTGCTCCAACGGGTAATACACAACATAACAGCGGAAGAACAGATTAAGGGGGATGCATGCAGGTTTCTGATAGAAATAAAAACACACGCAGCATCGCCGTTCTTGCTGTTGTTTGCTTCATTTTGCAGATTATGCTTACACCACAGGTTTCTTTTGGTGGGGGAGTTATCAATTTTGCACTTATTTTCTCGGCAACTATTGCGCTGAGATATGGTGGTAAAACCGGCGTGATATGCGGCTTTATTGCTGGTCTTATGTATGACTTAACTTCTGCTAATCCTATTGGCCTCATGGCACTCTTGCTTGTGGTCAGTTCTTATTTCATGGGCCAAGAGGT
>CAJZJP010000043.1:0-6003 GCA_916050095.1 uncultured Atopobium sp. | reverse complement strand
CCTCAAAATCTGAAGGATAAGGCGTCAGAGCATGAGCTGCCTTCAATTCTGCAAGCTCAAGCGTTTCTTGGTGCATTGATCCACCTAACAAGCTAAAAGAGCGCAGCCTAAGCTGCGCTCTTGTCAAACAAAAACAAAAAGCGCTACTCACCCAGTTTAGGATGAAGCAAAGATGGCGCAGCACCCAAAAGCGTCTTAGTGTAAGGATCTGTTGGATGCTCAAAGACCTGCTTAGCAGGACCATCTTCCATAATCTGGCCATGATTCATAACAATGATGCGGTCAGAAACATAGCGGACAGTCTGGATATCGTGCGAAATAAAGATCATCGAGAGACCCAGCTCAGACTTGAGGTCTGTAAGCAGGTTCAAAATCTGTGCACGAACGGAAACGTCCAGTGCGGAAGTAGGCTCGTCAGCAATGATTGCCGATGGGTTCAGAGAAAGCGCACGTGCAATAGCAACACGCTGACGCTGACCACCAGAGAGCTGACCAGGAAGGGCACGGAGTGCTGAATGTGGAAGTCCAACCAAGCTGACCAGCTCATTAATACGGGCTTCTCGCTCCTGCTCTGTTCCTACCTTATGTACCAGCAGTGGATCCATAAGCTGATCTTTAACAATCATACGAGGGTTAAGAGCAGTTGCTGGGTCCTGGAAAACAACAGAGACAACGCGGCCAATCTGCTTCCTGAGCTCTGGAGTACGCTTGGTAACATCCATTCCCTTGAAGTACACATGACCGGACGTTGGTGACTGAAGACCACACATGACATTTGCGGTAGTAGACTTTCCGCAGCCAGACTCACCAACAATACCAATGGTCTCACCAGGCATAAGCTTGAGAGAAACATTCTGTACTGCGTGAACCTTATTAGGCTTAAAGATTGAACCCGTACGTGTTTTAAACGTAACTGAAATGTCATCGAGGAAGATAATTGGCTGCTCTTCAGTTGTTGTAGCCATTTACCTCACCTCCTTTTGAGAACGCTCAAGGTAAGGCACAAGACCATGCTCCTTCAGATACTCATCAGGCAGCTCGGAGAAACGATGGTGCTTACCAGGAATCTCCTTGATAACAGGATGAACCTCAAGACCCAGATCTGGGTGACTTGAACGAGGAGCAAACCTATCGCCTGTTGGGAAGTCCTCTGGAGAAGGAACAGAACCTGGTACCTGGTGAAGTCTGGTACCGTCCTGAGCGCCTTCCTCAATGGAAAGAACAGAGCCGAGAAGACCGCGGGTGTACTCGTGAACAGGATTGGTCAGAAGCTCAGTAGTAGCTGCCTGTTCAATAACCTGGCCAGCATACATAACGGTAATCTCAGAAGCAACCTCTGCAACAAGTGCAAGGTCATGGCTTACAAAGATCATTGCGAAGCCAAGACGACGCTGGAGGTCATTTAAGAGCTTGATGACCTGCTTCTGAACAGTAACGTCCAGAGCGGTTGTTGGCTCGTCACAGATAACCAGTGAAGGATCGCGGGTAAGTGCCATAGCAATCAGAACACGTTGGCGCTGACCACCAGAAAGCTCGTGTGGATAAGACTCAAGCGTACGCTTTGGATCCAAGCCTACAAGCTCCAGAAGCTCCTCTGCGGAACGAGTACCTCCCCTGCTAGTAAGCTGCTTCATCTGAGACGAAATAAGCATAGAAGGGTTCAGTGAAGACAGAGCGTCCTGGTAAACCATAGCAAGCTCGTGACCAAGCAGCTTGCGGTGCTCTTCTTTGGAAAGCTTCAGGAGATCTTGGTCTTTGTAGAGAACCTCACCAGTAATGGTTTCCTTTGGATCAGTCAGACCCATGATAACCTTGGTGGTAATAGACTTGCCGCAGCCAGACTCGCCAACCAGTGCCATGCACTGACCAGGACGAACATCAAAGCTTACGTGGTCAACAACCTTAACATCTCCGTGAGACTCAAAGCTGATGCAAAGATCCTTAACGCTCAGCAATGGTGCAACATCAAAGTCTGGCTTACGCCTATCAGTTCTGGACAGCTCAACCTTTTTAAGTGCATTAAGTCTACGCTCCAGGGACTCTGCCTGCTCTGCATAGGCACGAACTGGATCAGATGCCAAGATGTCATCTGCGCGCCTGGAGTCAGAGTTCTCTGTATCAACAGGAGCGCCAGGTGCTGCTGCCATAGCGTCAGTAAGACCCTCGGAGAGGATATTCAATGCCAGGCAGGTCATCATAATGGCCAGACCTGGGAAGAATGCCTGCCACCAACGGCCAGCAAGAACGCCGGCACGAGCATCAGCCAGGATGTTACCCCATGTTGGAGTTGGCTCTGCAATACCTGCACCAATGAAGGTCAGAGATGCCTCAAAGATGATTGCGTCTGCAACAAGCGTAACGGTAAAGACCATGATTGGAGCAATGCAGTTACGAAGAACATGCTTCCACAGAATCCATGGTGCACGAGCACCAGAAACAATGGTTGCCCTTACGTAATCTTCGCCGTACTCGCTTACGATATTTGCACGAACAATGCGAGCAATCTGTGGCGTATACATAAAGCCAATAGCAAAGATGATTGAAGGAACGCTGTTACCCAGAATAGAAACAAAGACTGCTGCAAGAGCAATGCCTGGGAACGACATGATGATGTCGAGCACACGCATGATGACCTCAGAGACAGCCTTTCTAGAAACAGCTGCAATTGCACCAATAATTGAGCCACACAGCAGTGCCATACCCGTAGCACCAAAGCCAATGACCAGTGAATACTGACCACCATGGAGCATACGAGAAAGAATATCGCGGCCCTTATCGTCAGTACCAAAAATGAATCCATTGCCTGGAGCCTGACGAGCGTTGAAAATATCAAGTGGGTTATGTGGAGCAATAAAGTTTGCAAAGACAGAAGCAAGAACAACAAAGACAAGAATGACAAGAGCAATCTTGGAAGCCGTCTTCATCTTCTTAAAGCCACCAAAGGTTGAACCCTTTGCTGCAGCTTCTTCGAGCTTCTCGACTTGTTTTTTTCTAATTTGTACCATCGCACTACACCGTCCTAATGCGTGGGTTAATCAAGATGTACAACATATCAACAACAATGTTGATGATGATGAAGGACAGTGCAACGACAACAACAACGCCCTGAACAAGCATTGCCTCGTTACCCTGGATGCCCTCGAGAATAGCGGTACCCATGCCAGGAAGGTTAAAAATAACCTCAATAACAACGGCGCCACCCATGAGGTAACCAATCTTCAGACCAAGTGTGGTTACAGGGGTAATAAGAGCGTTGCGAAGTACGTTTCTTGCAATGACGATTCGCTCTGGAATACCAGCACCGCGAGCAGTACGGACATAGTCCTTATCCAGCTCCTCGACCATTGCGGTACGAACAATACGGGTCATCTGACCAGACATTGGAACCGCAAGTGCAAATGCCGGCATAATCATACGAGCAAGGTAGCCGCCAAGATTTACCGTAGGATCTGGCAGTGCTCCAGAAGCAGGCAAAAGCTTGAGTGTAGACGCAAAGACCAGAATCAAAAGAACTGCCAACCAGAATGATGGCGTTGCAAGACCGGCAATTGAGAATACACGAATGATTTGATCGGGCCATTGATCTCTATAGAGAGCTGCAATAACGCCCAACGTAAACGAAACTATTGCGCCAATAAAGAGACCCATAAAGGTCAACTGCATAGTTACTGGCAGAGCCTTTGAAATTCTTTCAGCAACTGAATAGTGAGAAGTGCCGTAGGTACCCAGGTTTCCATGAGCAACATCACCGATATAGCGTACATATCTCACAGGCCATGGATCATCAAGGCCATTCTCAATGTGATACTGCTGGATAGCTTCTTCAGAAGCAGACTCTCCCAAGGCATTGTATGCAGGATCAACATGCGAGAAAGACATTAGGAAGAATACGAGAAAGGTGACGCCTAAAGCCATAATCGGCAGCGCAATAAGACGGCGTCCGATAAGACGTAATAGGTTGTTCACTATCTCCCCCTCTCTCTTTAAAACAAACCGTACAAATAAAATTTGATGAGACTTTGTGCACCTCAGGAGTAAATTTTGCGCACAAGAGCCCGAGCGTTATAGGTAAAACGCTCGGGCCCCAATGTATGAGATGCTAAGCGCGTGATGGCAACAAATTAGCTAGCAGTAACTGTGTTGACATCAATGAAGGACATACCGGTGGTTCCGATACCCTTGAAGCCCTTGAGAGCAACACCGTTGCTGTTTGGCTTTTCGCTCCAGGAAGCGGTGAAGGTCTTAGCAAAGAGAACTGGATACAGAGGTACGTTCTCAGCGATGATGTCGAAGCACTCGTTCCAAGTGGACTGCTGATCAGCACCAGACTGGCCAAGAGCCTTGGTCATGAGCTCGTGGAGCTTGGTCCACTCAGCGGACTCCTTCCATGGGCAACGCTTGGTCATCCAGACGTTATCGCCATACCACCAGTTGAGCAGCAAGTCGACGTCTGCGCCGAAGCAGGAAGGATCACCAGGGGCAAGCAGGATATCCCAGGAACCGTCAGCTGCGTCGATTGCAGCATAGGTTGCTGGAGAAGTATCGGAAACGATGCTTACGTTAAAGCCAAGTGCGTCGAGGTCGTTCTTGACCTGAGTTGCCATGGACTTAACCTGCTCATTATCGGTGGTGCGAAGAACGACATCACCAGGAGTGATACCAGACTCAGAAATGAGCTTCTTAGCCTTATCAACATCGTGTGCATAGACAGTAGATGCCTTGTGATAGTTAGTAAAGGAAGAAGGAAGGTAGCTGGTAGCAACCTCTGCCTGACCAGAGAATGCGTTTGCAAGCATCTTGTCTGTATCAAGTGCATAGAGGCATGCCTGGCGAACCTTAACATTGTCCCAAGGAGCCTTGCCAAGGTTGAACATTGCAAAGCGGACACCAAAGCCCTGGACAGCGTCAACGGTGCAGCCTGCGCCCTTGAGCTGGTCTACAGCGTCTGCAGGAACCATTTCCATAGCAAGGGTGGTTCCATCCTGCTGAGCAGTCAGACGAGCGGTTGGATCCTTAAGAACGTCATAGTGGAGCTTATCGTCCTTAGCAGGAGTTGCGCCGTTGTAGTTTTTGTTAGGAACAAGGTCAAGAGTATTGTCAGAGATGGACTCAAACTGCCATGGACCAGAACCAACTGGCTGCTTCTTCATCTCATCCTGGGAGCTGCTTGCTGGAACAACGCGAACAATGGACAGGCGCTCCTTGAGGAGGGAGAAGTTAGCAATAGTAGTCTTAACGGTGACAGTCTTGTCATCCTTCTTCTCTACGGAAGCAATTGGAGAGAGCATTGGGACGTAGACGCTACCCTTAGCAGCGGAACGGTTGAAGGACTCAACAACGTCATCTGCCTTTACCTCGTTACCATCAGAGAACTTTGCGCCGTCACGGAGGGTAATCTCAAAGGTGTTATCGTCAACCTTCTTAGGATCAGCAGTAGCAAGCTCATTGAATGTAGAGTAGTCATGGAAGTTAAGACCGTAGAGGCCCTCAACTACCTGCCAGTTAACACCAAGAGCAAGTGCTGATGAAGTAGTAGATGGATCATAGTTCTGGGTTGAATAAGCGGTACCAGCAGTAATTGTGCCGCCGCCTTCCTTTCCAGATGGAGCCTCAGTTTTCTGCTGCTGTTGACCACCACAAGCGGTGAGACCAAGACCAGCTACTACAGTTGCTCCGCCAAGGAAGCCGCGACGCGAAAGTGGACGGTTAATAAACTCGCTCATTTCTGCCTCTTTCTAAAAACTCTCCTTGCCACAACGTGGCACCAATGCCACTTGTGTGGCTTACATCTACATAACTATATGAAGAAAAGATATTTGGTCTGAAGACAGTTCGCCCAACGGTATTAATTTCTCGCTCATTGGCTGCTCAAAATATGAAAACGTGTTTTGTTGTATTATTTAATGCATATAAATCTTAATAGCAGCTAAGAAGGCCCGCAGTTAGCGGGCTTTACTATTATTTTACCTTGTATAATATATAAATTATTTAACTAACTACATA
>CAJZJP010000042.1:0-6126 GCA_916050095.1 uncultured Atopobium sp. | reverse complement strand
GTACCACCACATTATCGCAGGTACCAACAAGCTTCTTAGCAGCATCAAAGCGCATGGCATTACCCAAATCACGCATCTTCTTGGCGCGCTCAGCCATCACCTTTGGATCTACCTGATTTGGAGCGGTTGCCGCAGGAGTTCCAGGTCGTTTGGAATACCTAAATACATGCATCTTTGAAAAGCCCATCTGTCGACAAAACTCAAACGACTCTTCAAATTCTTTATCAGTTTCTCCAGGAAAACCAACAATCAGGTCTGTGCCTAACGCAATAGTTGGCAGCACCGAACGAGCTTCCTCGACAGCGTTACGATAAAGTTCTGTCCTATATACCCTGCCCATACGTGCAAGCGTAGCGTCACATCCAGATTGAAGACAGATGTGCAAAAAAGGAGCAATTCTTCCATTAGAAGAGGCAATGACCTCTACCAGACGAGCATTTACATCAGGTGGCTCAAGAGAAGAGAGTCTTAGGCGGCCTACCTCAGTTTTTTCAAGTACATACTCGAGAAGATCTGGAAGTCTGAGGGTTTTCTCGCCCTCACCCTCAAGTTGAGCTTTATAGCTACCAAGGTTAATTCCCGTAAGAACAACCTCTTGAGCTCCCCTGCTCATAGCATCTTTTACCTGCGAAACAACCTCACGAGGATCAAGGGATTTTCCCGCACCGCGCGCCTTCCAGACAATGCAGAAGGTGCAACGGTTATCACAACCGTCTTGAATCTTGATACCAGGGCGTGTGCGGCCTGTTGGAGTTGGCTTGGAGATAACAAGTCCGTCATCGCTTACGGATTCTGGAGCAAAGCCTAGCTCTTCAAGAACCCTATCTGCAACTTTGTCTTTCTCGGCCTCCACCACAACATTAGGAGCAAGAGAGGCAAGCTCGTCAGCAAAAAGACTTGCAACACAACCCGTTGCAACTACCAGAGGAGCTCCCGGCATAAGTGCTGCTTTACGCACAGCTTTTCTCGTCTTAGCCTCGGCTTCTGCAGTGACGGCGCAAGTATTGATGACAATCGCTTGAGCCTCGTCCTCTTCAACAATGCGACACCCCATACGGAGCAGAGAGTCTGCCATTAAATCAAGCTCTACGCGATTAACTCTACATCCAAGATTTATGAGCGCAATTCCATGAGCCATTAGCGCCTCTTCTTGGAAGCCTTTTTGGCTTTCTTGTCTTTATGATCAGAGGAATCTGCTGCTGCAGAATGCTGATCATGCTGCTCATCTTGAGTTTCTTGAGCTGAGTTTTGTTTGCGCTCATCAATAAGGGAAGTGATCGTCTCTAACTGATCTTTAGTCAATCCAGTTGAAGTCTCAATGTGAACCAGAACGTAAAGGTTGCCACGAGCCTTAGTGTGCAAACGAGGCATACCTTTACCAGCAACACTCAGTTGCTGACCGTACTTACAGCCTGCTGGAATAGAAATCTCAATAGTTTCATCTTTGATAATACCGTCAATGGTCACGGTAGTACCAACAATTGCCTCAAGGGAATCAACGCTCACTGAGGTAAAGAGATCATCTCCCCTGCGCTCAAAATCCTTATGCTGGGAAACCTCAATGGTTACGATAAGGTCGCCAGAGGTATCACCTCTAACGCCTGCTTCACCTTTACCGGCAATGGAAATTGACTGGCCAGAATGAACACCTGCAGGAATTTCTACAGAAACACGCTCGTGATCAGGAGTTCTTCCCTGACCTCCACAGGTCTCACAGGCATGCTCAACCTTCTTGCCTGTTCCTTGACACTCTGGACAAACTGTCTGAGACTGCATTTGGCCAAAGACAGTATTTTGAACCTGAACCACCGTGCCCGTTCCGTGACAACGTGGACAGTCTTCAATTTTTCCACCCTCACCAAGACCAGTGCCGTTACAGTCATCGCAGGTAGAAAGTCTGTTATACGAGATAGTTTTAGTAACTCCGGCTGCAGCTTCTTCCAACGTAATGGACAGCCTGATACCCATATCGCTACCACGAGTGCGTTGAGCAGCGCCTCGGCCACCATGGCTGCCGCCAAAGAAGGAATCAAAGATATCTCCAAAGCCACCAAAACCGCCGCCAAAGATATCTGACATATCCACATAGCCGCCGCCAAAACCAGATGGACCATTAGGATCACCATAACGGTCATAGTTGGCTCGCTTTTGCTCATCTGAAAGCACAGAATAAGCTTCGTTTACCTCTTTGAATTTTTCTTCTGCATGAGGGTCATCAGAAACATCAGGGTGCAGCTTTCTTGCAAGCTTTAAAAAAGCTCGCTTGATAGTTTTTTGGTCTGCATCACGAGCAACGCCTAAGAGCTCGTAGAAGTCTTTCTTCTCTGCCACGCTTACTAACTCTCCCCTTGTAAAACCTAAAACTTAAATTCCCATATAGCCAACATGGCCCAAACCGGCCGTACAAGCATACAAAGTCATAATAATAATTGAGTAGAAGGCACCATTGATGATTCCCGAAACAAATGCATTTGCAAAGCTTCTCCACCAGCCGGCGTTCATCTTTACACCATCTGCAAGAACATTTCTCATGCCAAATATCAAAAGTGGAATCAAAACAATGGCAAATAATGGTGACCTCAAATTAAGCGCCACAAATACTAAAAGCATTGCAGTAATGCCAGTAATACGAGCTCCCGCGCGTTGACGGAACGTCAACTGCTCTGAAGGAACTTTAATATTTACGATAAAGTCGCCGGTTGCAGAACCATTTGTTCCTGCATTTCCCATTCCAGGCACTCTGATCTGATCGCCATCATGCGAGTTAGCTGGTACATCAACCATAATTTCACTTGCAGATAAAACACGTCCCGAACCGCCGCAAACATCACAGGGGTCCTGCACAACGTGTCCAGCACCATCACACTCTGGACAATCAACTCTAAACTTGCCTACTCCAAAAATGGAAGAAAGATCAATATCAATGTGGCCTGTTCCATGACAAGTAGGACAGGTGGTTGCCTCAGTTTTATGCTGAGAACCCTTACCAGCACAAGCATCACAGGTTACAAAACGCTGGTACGTTATGCCCTTCTTAACACCATTTTTAGCGTCAGTATCACTTAGTGTTAAGTCGTAGACAATATCTGCACCTGTCTGAGGCTTATATGCGCGAGAGCGCTTTTGAGATCCAGTAGTCCAATTATTAAAGTTAATATCGCCAAACGGAAAGCCTCCCTCAAAAGGAGAACCTCCATACGCAGATCCACCTGGATAACCAGAGGGGCCATAACCGCCACCGTAGAAAGAGCCGCTTCTCATTGCGTCATAGCGACGGCGTTTCTCGGCATCTGATAGAACAGCATATGCCTCAGAGACCTCTTTAAAACGCTCTTCAGCATCAGGCTCTTTGTTGACGTCTGGATGAAGCTTGCGAGCTTTAGTTTGAAAAGCTTTTCTAATTTCTTCAGCTGTCGCGGACTCAGAAACACCAAGGATGGCGTAGTAGTCCTTTTCGTTCATAGCAGCCATGAAATCTCTCCGATTCAACCCATACCTAAATCTGCATCACGAGAACGTTTGAAAGTGTACCCACTTGTTTTGAACTTAATGCAGTACAAACACACTACAGACGTAAATCCCAAAGACGTCCATAGAGCTCGTTTCCAAGCAGCCAGCCCTTCTCGGCAGGCCTATAGGTTTTTGCGTCATTTGAAACATCTGCATAAACGCAGTCCAACAACCCGTCTTGAACGCACGCATCAAGCACGTCTTGTAGACGCGACACGCCAAATACCAGCTCAGACTCAGCCAAAAGCGCAGGCGAAATTGGTTCCATAAGGCGAGCGTGGAGCATCAAATCTTCTGCCACAGCTTCTCTATGGGTCAAAAATTCAACATCAAACTCTGTCGAGAAAAGCGATGCACCTTCAACAATTTTTCTTGGAGAATCAAGAACTACCAGCCGTGCGCGAGCAGCGTCTTGTGGACGCGGAGGTAAAGAGGTGCTCTGCTCTGCAAGCATATCGTACTCAGGTGCGGTGAGCATGCTTGCAGCGCTGGTACCAAGGCCAAGGTACGATTCTCCCGTCCAGTACATCTTATTGTGCTTGCAGCTCTTCTGATTTCGGGCGTAACTTGCTACCTCGTAGCGAACAAATCCCGCTGCTTGAAGCATCTTTGAAGCAGCTTGCATTCGATCTGCCTGCACGTCGTAGGCGTTCCAAGGAGTGTCTATATCTTGGGTTTGTTTAGCCAACGCCGTACCATCTTCAATAGTGAGTGGATAAACGCTCACATGATCCACTCCAAGCGAAACAAACTTTGAAAGCGAATACTCCCAAGAGCTCTCTGTTTGCTCGGGAATAGCACACATGAGGTCAACAGACACGTCGTAACCACGCTCTTTTGCGGCTAAGACCCTGTCATACGCGAGGTCTGCCGAGTGAATTCTGCCAAGCCTCTTAAGCTCGTTATCGTTAAAACTTTGAACTCCCAAAGAAATTCTCGTCACCCCGCCTTTAGAGAGATTGGCGAGAAGATCATCAGATAGTGAGTCTGGATTTGCTTCTATGCTGAACTCACTAGGCTGCATAAAGGACAAAACGTGCTGAGCTAAATCAGACGCATCTTGCCCAAGCAAGCTGGGAGTTCCGCCTCCCATATAGACCGTTTTAGTAGCTGCTAACAAACCAAGCTGAGCTGCTTCATCTAGCTGATGTTTTAGAGCTTTTACATAATTTTTCATGCGATTATCGTCTTGTCTTGTGGACCAAGAAGAAAAATCGCAATAGAAGCATTTTTGTACACAAAACGGAATATGCAGGTAAAGCGCAGGAGTGGCCGTTTGGTTGTATTTAGACTGCCAGGAATCCACAACAGATCACTAGCTCATAGGTAGATTGTGCTCAGGAGATTCTTGCTCACCCTCAAGCTGCTTGACGGTTTCTTTAATCTCTAGAGCAAGATCAATGAAATCCTGGGCTGTAACGCACCTTACTGACTTGCCACGCCAATAGGCCGCATTTGGAATACCTCTGAAATACCAGGTAGAAAGACTTCTAGCGCGAGCAATATGAATATCTGCAGCATCAAGCAACCTTACATGCATCATAAAAGATGCAAGCATTTGGTCAAGCGTTGGAACAAGCACAGGTTGACCCTCAACTAAAGCTTGAGTGTTTTTAAATATCCACGGATTTCCATACGTTCCGCGAGCAATCATTACAGCCGTTACGCCTGTCTCTGTAAGAGCATGAGCTGCTGCTTCAGCAGAGAGCATGTCGCCAGAGCCAATGACCGGAATAGACACGGCGTCACAAACCCTATTAACGGTCTCCCACTCTGCCTGACCACGATACATCTGGGTAGCAAAGCGACCGTGAATAGCAACGGCAGATGCTCCAGCAGCCTCCATGGCGCGAGCAAACTCAGGTGCCACTTCCTCATCCTGACGTCTACCACGCCTAATCTTTACAGTAACAGGTACGTTAACCTCAGACAGACAAGCCTTAACCAAATCTGCAGCAAGCTCTGGGGTGTCCAGAAGGGCTGAACCCTCCCCTTTTTTAACCACCTTAGGAACAGGACAAGCCATATTGATATCGATAAGAGCCAGCTTATCCCCTAAACGCTCACTAATCTGAGCTGCTGCTTCTTTAAACTGATCTGGCTTTGAACCAAAGAGTTGAACAGCAATATCAGGCTCTGTTGCAAGAGGCTCTACAAGCTCCCAGGTTTTCTCGCCACCATAATGAATTCCTGCAACAGAAACCATTTCTGAATACGCAAGACCTGCTCCGCCAGCTCGAGCCATAGTGCGATACACACCATCGCTGACACCGGCCATAGGAGCCATAAGCACGGGATTTGCAGACAGGCGCTCCTTGAGTGAAGTACCTGACGCAAAAGGAATAATGCGAGAAGAAAGACCAGCTTCAGGGGCACAGGTTGCAATAATAGTTTGGAACGATTCCACAAATACCTTCTACTCGTCATCAACCTTGAGAACAGCCAAGAATGCCTCTTGAGGCACTTCGACCGAGCCTATCTGCTTCATGCGCTTCTTACCCTCTTTTTGCTTCTCAAGCAGCTTGCGCTTTCTGGAAATGTCGCCGCCGTAGCACTTAGCTAAGACGTCCTTTCTACGTGCGCGAACGGTAGAACGAGAAATGATTTTATTGCCAA